>NZ_JBJJLR010000060.1:0-30870 GCF_046230975.1 Pseudomonas sp. KCJK9058 | reverse complement strand
CCTTGTTGCTGGACACTGCAATGAAGTGGCGGTACAGCTCGGCTTCCGAGCCGCCTTGGGCCAGGTACCAGGTCCGCGCGGCCATGGCGTTTTTCAGCGTCTCGAGGGTGTTGAACGACTTCGACGAGACGATGAACAGGGTGGTTTCGGCGCGCAGGTTGGCCGACAGCTCGTGGAACTCGCTGCCGTCGATATTGGCCAGGTAGTGGCAGCGCACGCCGCGCTGGGCGTAGGGTAGCAGCGCTTCGGACACCAGCTCGGGGCCGAGGAACGAACCGCCGATGCCAATGTTGACCACGTCGGTGATCGGCTTTTCGCTGTAGCCGCGCCACAGGCCATCGTGAATGCGGCCAACCAGTTCGGTAATCTGGTTGAGCACCTTGTGCACTTCCGGCATGACGTTCACGCCGTTGACGCTGAGTTTGTCACCTACGGGCCGGCGCAAGGCGGTGTGAAGCACCGGGCGGCCTTCGGAGGCGTTGATGATCTCACCGCTGAACATCGACTTGATGGCGTCTTGCAGGCCCACTTCATTGGCCAGGCTGACCAGCAGCTCGCGGCTTTGCTCGGTGATCAGGTTTTTTGAGTAGTCGAGGAACAGGCCGCAAGCGCTAAGGGAAAACTGGTCGAAGCGCTTGGCATCGGCGGCGAAGGCTTCGCGCATGCTGAAGCTTTGCATGGCGTCGCGGTGTTTCTGAAGCGCCTGCCAGGCGGGCAGGGCCGTCACATCGTGGGGTGTACGGTAATACGCCATTGCGCGGGGTTCCCTTGGTGCGTGGTGAGGGCTTGGACACGGCAGTCGTTGCCGGGTTCAGGCTGGCACCATTATAGGCAAAGGCCACGTGCTGGGAATGGGTATGGCAGGGGGATTTTGGTGGGGCATTGCAAGCAAGCCCGCCCCTACAGGTAAACGTGCAGGAGCGGGCTTGCCCGCGAATGGGCTGCAAGGCAGCCCAAGACCGTTATGCGGTCTTCTCTTCCACATGCAGGTAGAGGTTGTCGATCAAGCGTGTGTTACCCAGGTAAGCCGCCGCAATCACCACCAGGTCTCGATCATCGATCACTGCCGGGCGCAAGCTTACGGCATGGCGTACCTCCAGGTAATCCGGGCGGAAACCCGCTGCGCTCAGTTGCGCCTGGCCTTCAGCGACCAGCGCGGCAAAATCCCGCTGGCCATGACCGATGCCCGCTGCAATGTGCTGCAGTGTGCGGTACAGCGCTGGCGCAACAGTAAGCTGCTCTGGCGTGAGGTAGCCATTGCGCGACGACAGCGCCAAGCCGTCTTCGGCACGCACGGTGGGTTCGCCGATGATCTGGATCGGCATGTTCAGGTCGCGCACCATGGCGCGGATCACCGCCAACTGCTGATAGTCCTTCTCGCCGAACACGGCAAGGTCTGGCTGGACCATGTTGAACAGCTTGTTGACCACGGTGGCCACGCCCTCGAAATGCCCAGGCCGGCTGGCGCCGCACAGGCCTTCGGAAAGCTGCGGCACGCTGACGCGTGTCTGCACGCTCATGCCGTCGGGGTACATCTCTTCCACGGTGGGCGCGAACAGCAGGTTGCAGCCGGCCTGCACCAGGCGCTCCTGGTCGGCTGCCAGGGTGCGTGGGTATTTGTCGAGGTCTTCGTTGGCGCCGAACTGCAGCGGGTTGACGAAGATACTGGCGACCACGAAGTCGGCGCGCTGGGCAGCCTTGGTCACCAAGGCTGCATGGCCGCTGTGCAGGTTGCCCATGGTCGGCACGAAACCGATGCGTTTGCCCTCACCGCGCGCGCGGGCCACTGCCGCGCGCAGTTCGCGGACGGTCTTGACTGTATTCATGCACTGAACCCGTGTTCGCTGCCTGGGAAACTGACTTGCTTGACCGCCTCAACGTAAGCGACGAGGGCGCTATGGATATCCGGTTGGCCCTGCATGAAGTTCTTCACGAACTTCGGTACCCGGCCGCTCAGCGACAGGCCGAGCATGTCGTGCAGTACCAGTACCTGGCCATCGGTGGCGCTGCCGGCGCCAATGCCGATTACCGGGATGCCAACGGCATTGGTGATTTCCGCTGCCAGCTCGCTGGGTACGCACTCGAGCAGCAGCATTGCCGCACCGGCCTGTTCCAGGGCAATGGCGTCGGCGCGCATCTGCCGGGCCTGGGCCTCCTGGCGGCCCTGCACTTTGTAGCCGCCCAGCACGTTGACGGTTTGCGGGGTCAGGCCCATGTGCGCGCACACCGGCACACCACGCTCGGCCAGCAAGCGGATGGTTTCGGCCAGCCAGGCTGCGCCTTCGATCTTCACCATGTGGGCGCCGGCCTGCATCAGTGTGGCGCTGTTGGCAAAGGCCTGCTCCGGCGTGGCGTGGGCCATGAACGGCAGGTCGGTGAGGATCAGCGCGCCGTCGTTGCCGCGTTTGACGCTGGCGGTGTGGTAGGCCATCTCCGCCGTGGTGACCGGCAAGGTGCTGTCGTGGCCCTGCAGGACCATCCCCAGCGAGTCGCCCACCAGCAACACTTCAACGCCGGCCTGGCTGGCGGCCTTGGCGAAGGTCGCGTCGTAGCAGGTCAGCATGGTGATTTTTTCACCCTTGGCCTTGAGGCCGTTAAGGGTGGTAAGGGTTACTTCAGGCATGTAGGAAATTCCTCGTTCAGGCGCTGTAAAAAACGACTGCATTCAACGCGTGTAGTCATCTTCCGGAGCGGCACATCATCGCGCGTGATGTTCGGGCACAGGTCCGTCCGGGCCTAAATACGGGTATGCGGCACTTTGGTGCCACACGGGACGCCTATAGTCGTGAGCGAGGTGGGGGAAGTCAATCACCCTGTTACCGCATTGTTACGATCAGGGTGTTACTGGCGTTACCGAGGTGGTAATGCAGGCTGGAACGCCCGGTCTACAGGCGTTCCAGGCCGACGAATGGGCATTCGTCGAGCAGTTGCGCGAGGGCACGACCATCGGCCAGGCGGAAATCGCCCGGTACCAGCTCGGCCAACGGATACAGCACGAAGGGGCGGGCATGCATGTGGTAATGCGGCACTTTCAGGCGTGGCTGGTCGAGCACCTGGTCACCGAACAGCAAGATGTCCAGGTCCAGCGTACGTGGGCCCCAGCGTTCCTTGCGCACGCGGCCCTGGTCGTTTTCGATGGCCTGCAACGCATCGAGCAATGCCAGTGGCGCCAGGGTGGTGTCCAGGGCGGCGACAGCGTTGGTGTAGCGCGGTTGGCCGGGCAGCAGCGAATCACTGGTGTACAGGGCCGAGGCGGCTACCAGGCGCGTGGCTTCGACCTGGTCCAGCGCCTGCAAGGCGCTACGCAACTGCTCGGCAGGTGCGTCCAGGTTGCTGCCCAGACCTACGTAGGCGCGAATGGTCACTCGAACGCCTCGTCGCCACTGCGCTTGCGTTTGCTGCCGCTGCGCTTGCGCTTGCGCGGGCCGGCACTGTCGTCACGGCTACCAAGCTCGCGGATCATCTCGCGGCGCTCGCTGTCGTTTGCCTCCTGGTAATCGGTCCACCACTGGCCCAGGTCGTCGGTTTCTTCCCCGGCGCTTTCACGCAGCAGCAGGAAGTCGTAACCGGCGCGGAAACGCGGGTTGTCCAGCAGCATGTCGGCGCGCTTGCCACTGCGGCGCGGCAGGCGCTCCTGCATGTCCCAGATCTCGCGGATCGGCAGGGTGAAACGCTTGGGGATGGCAATGCGCGCGCACTGCTCGGCGATCAGGTCGTGGGCTGCACCGTTCATGGCCGGGATCGGCGGCACGCCCTGGTTCTGCAGGTGCAGCACACGGGCCGGCAGAGCTGGCCAGAGCAGAGCAGCAAACAGGAAGGCTGGCGTCACCGGCTTGCCCTGCTTCACGCGCAGGTCGGTGTTGTTCAGTGCCTGGCTGATCAGCGTGTGGGTGTAGGTCGGCCGCTCATCCAGCGCGTGGGCACTGGCCGGGAACAGCGGTTCGAACAACTCCAGGTCAACCAGCATTTCGAAGGCGATGGCACCTTGGCCGCTGAGGAACAGCTTGAGGCATTCCTCGAACAGGCGCGCGGGTGGAATTTCGCGCAGCATCGGGGCCAGGCCGCGAATTGGCAGGTAGGTGTGCTTTTCGATGCCAAAGTCGAGCTTGGCAGCAAAGCGCACCGCGCGCAGCATGCGCACCGGGTCTTCCTGGTAGCGGTGGGTCGGGTCCCCGATCAGCCGCAGCAGGCGATTGCGCACGTCGTGCACACCGTTGGCGTAATCGAGAATGCGCTCGCTGACCGGATCGTAGTACAGGGCGTTGATGGTGAAGTCGCGGCGTTGCGCGTCCTCTTCCAGGGTGCCGTACACGTTGTCTCGCAGAATGCGGCCACTGGCGTTATGCGACGAACGGTGGGCATCACCCTGGTCGTCCTCGGAGTGGTGGGCGCGGAAGGTGGCGACTTCAATGATCTCACGGCCGAAATGCACATGGACCAATTTGAAGCGACGACCAATGATGCGGGCGTTGCGGAACTCGGCACGGACCTGTTCGGGGGTGGCGCTGGTGGCGACGTCGAAGTCCTTCGGCGTGATGCCCAGCATCAGGTCGCGGACACAGCCACCGACCAGGTAAGCCTGGTAGCCGGCGCTTTGCAGGCGCTCCACGATGTTCACCGCATGACGGCTGAACTGGTGGCGCTGCAGCGAGTGCTGGCTCTTGTTGATCACCTCGGGCGTGGTGCGCCTGTGGTGCGGGCCCGGTACGGGCGGGCGGAAAGACTGGAACAGCTTCTTCAGCATGGGATGCACTGTGTGAAGGAATGTTCGGCCAAGAATAGGAGAATGGCCGCATGATGGGCGGGGATTCTAGCATTTACTCGGGGAATGGTGTAGGCGGGTAGCAGGATGCCTGCCAGAAGGGTAGAAACGACAAGGGGAGCCTAAGCTCCCCAAGAAGTCGTTGCGTGCTCTTATTGTTTTTTTGCTGGGCTTCTTGTTTTTGTTGAGTGCCCTGTCCACAAATCTCGAAGCTTGTGGACGACCCCCAAACCGGGGGTAAAGAGCAAACGGATTGCTTTGGCCGCTGATGACACGTTGATCTGTCGATCCAACCAGTTCAGGCGCTGCTTTTAGTGCAGTTTTTGTTGTTCTCTGCCTGGTTGTGGGGCAAGCCCCAAACACGCATCCTCTCCAAAAGAATCAGTTAGCTGCGCCTCCGCCATCTTGTTTTTATTGTGCGTGAGCCGTTTCGTCTTGTTCTTATTCTGAGTTGCAGTGCTTGTTATTGTTCTTGTACCAAACATATAGCAGGTGCCGTGCCAACTTTTCAAAACTCAGTAAATTCAAGGGGTTGGGCGGGTTCTGCAATTTTTGGCAGGTCGAAAATGTCGCAATTTCGTTACCGTACGCCTCGGGGACTGTTACGGCGGAAAGCTTGGGTAACAGATTTTTACGGGAGGTGAGGTGTTACCTGGGGTGTTCGCCGTGACACGTTCAGCGCCTGTGAGGCCGAGCGCCGCCCGCGCGGCGCTTCGCGGCTAAAGCCGCGCCTACATGTGTTCGGGCTAATTTTTTCTGTGGGATTTGAGCGCGAACGCCTTGGCGCATGGCTCGAGATTGCGTCGTACAACAAGGCGGTCGCGCGCGTGTGGCACAGGAGGGACTGGCCCGAAACAAATGTAGGCGCGGCTTTAGCCGCGAAGCGCCGCGCGGGCGGCGCTCGGTCTCACCGACGCCGCATAGGCTACCGCGTACGGTGCGCAGGTCGGTTATTCGCTGGTAGCGTTGCTCTTGCGCCGTGGTATGCCCAGGCGTTGGCGGCGTTCCCACAGGCACTTGCGGCTGACGCCGAGCTTGCGTGCCAGTTCGGTCTCGGTCATGTGGTCCTGGTGCTCAAGCACGAAGTGCTGGAAGTAGTCTTCCAGCGACAGGTCTTCGGTCGGCTCGTGGCTGGCATTGCCCGCGTTGGCCACCACCAGGGCATTGTCGAGGATGTCGTCCTCTTCCAGGTCGCTCAGCTCGATGTCGATGCCCAGCAGCTCGGCGGAAATTTCTGCGCTCTCGCTGAGAATCACCGCGCGCTCCACGGCATTTTCCAGTTCACGCACGTTACCGGGCCAGCTGTAGTGACGAATGGCTTGCTCGGCCTCGGCCGAGAAGTGCAGGTCGTCGCGGCCGATACGAGCGCTTTGGCGGGCGAGGAAGACGCTGGCGATCTCGTTGACGTCGCTGCCACGCTCGCGCAGGGCCGGCAGCTTCAGGGCGATGACGTGCAGTCGGTAATACAAGTCTTCACGGAACTGGCCGGCCTTGGCCAGGTTTTTCAGGTCGCGGTGGGTCGCGGCGATCAGGCGCACATCGACCTTTTGCGACTGCACCGAACCTACCCGGCGTATCTCGCCTTCCTGCAGCACACGCAGCAGGCGAGCCTGGGCTTCCAGCGGCAGTTCGCCAATTTCATCGAGGAACAGCGTACCGCCATCGGCGGCCTCCACCAAGCCGGCGCGCCCGGCGCTGGCGCCGGTGAACGCGCCTTTTTCGTGGCCGAACAGTTCGGATTCGATCAGCGTTTCGGGGATGGCCGCGCAGTTCACCGAGATCATCGGTGCCTTGGCCCGGCGAGACAGATTGTGCAGGGCGCGGGCCACCAACTCTTTACCGGTGCCGGACTCACCCTGGATCAGCACATTGGAGTCGGTAGGCGCGACTTTGCGGATCTTGCTGTACATGTCCTGCATGGGCTGGCACGAGCCGATGATGCCGATCTCGCCATTGGCCGTTGCCGCGCTGCCTTTGTCGGACGCTGTAGCCTTACCATTGCTGGCGCGTGGCTCGGCAGGCGGTGCAGCAGCGGGGGCGTTCTGCCGGTCACGCAGAATACGCGCTACGGCCTGCAGCATCTCGTCATGGTCGAAGGGCTTGGCAATGTAGTCCACCGCGCCCATTTTCATCGAGTCCACCGCTGAGCGCAGGCTGGCGTAACTGGTCATGATCAGCACCGGGGTGCCCTGGCCGAGCTTGATCAGCTCGGTGCCGGGCGCGCCTGGCAGGCGCAGGTCACTGACGATGAGGTCGAAAGTGGCAATGCTGAAGCGTTCCTGGGCTTCCTGCACCGAGCCGGCCTCGCTGACCTGGTACTGGTTCCGCTCAAGCAGGCGACGCAGGGCCGAGCGGATGATGGTTTCGTCTTCGACGATCAGAATGTGCGGCATTGATTCAATTCTCTCGACGGTCTCGAATTTCAGGGGACGTCGCTACGACATGCCGGGGCAGGGTCACGCGGATCCGGGTGCCACGTTGCCGTTCGATATCGGCCGGGCTGTCGATGGTGATTTGCCCATAATGCTCTTCCACGATGGAATAGACCAGAGCGAGCCCCAGTCCGGTTCCTTCGCCCGGGTCCTTGGTGGTGAAGAAGGGTTCGAACAGGCGGTCCATGATGTTCTTCGGAATCCCGCTGCCTTCGTCTTCGACGATCAGGTCGACGGTGTGCTCGTTAACCTCGCTGCGCACGCGCACGGCGCTACCGGGCGGCGAGGCATCGCGTGCGTTGGAGAGCAGGTTGATCAGCACCTGGGCCAGGCGCTGCGGGTCACCTTCGGCCCAATGGTCCGGGTCGCAAAGGTTGAAGAACTGTACTTCGAAATTGCGCCGGTTCAACGCCAGCAGACCGATGGCGTCTTGTGCCACTTCGGCCAGGCACACCGGTTCCTCGCTGTTCTGGTGGCTGCCGCCAGCATGGGCGAAGCTCATCAGCGACTGGACGATGCGCGATACGCGCTTGGTCTGGTCCAGGATCTGGCTGGACAACTCGATGATTTCGCCATCGCCTTCGCGTTCCTCGCGCAGGTTTTGCGCCAGGCAGGCGATGCCGGTGATAGGGTTGCCGATCTCGTGGGCCACGCCTGCGGCCAGGCGGCCAATGCTGGCCAGGCGTTCGGAGTGCACCAGCTTGTCTTCCAGTGCCTGGGTTTCGGTGAGGTCCTCCACCAGCAATACCAGCCCGCTGTTACCGGGTGCCAGTGGCTCGTCAATGGCTGCCTTGTGCAGGTTCAGCCAGCGTGGCTGGCCGTCCAGCGCCAGGCGCTGCTTGTGCAGGTGCTCGTCGGGCACGTTGATGAAGCCTTGCAGCAGGCCGCGCCAAGGCTCGTCGATGGTGACCAGGCGCGAGCCGACCACATGCTTGGCGGCGATGCCGGTGAGCTCTTCCATGGCCTTGTTCCACATCAGGATTTCCTGGTCCTTGGCCAGTGAGCAGACGCCCATGGGCAATTCCTGCAGGGTCTGGCGATGGTAGCGGCGCAAGGCATCGAGTTCGGCGGCCAGCCCGGTCAGGCGCGAGTGGTAGTCTTCCAGGCGGCTTTCGATGAAGTGGATGTCTTCGGTCACGTAGTTTTCGTTGCCGGACTTGTACGGCAGGAAAGTCTCGACCATGTCCTGGGCCACGCTCGGCCCCATCAGGCCGGACAAGTTGGCTTCGATGCGGTCGCGCAGGCGGCGCAGGGCATAGGGGCGGCGTTCGTCGAACGGCAGGTAGAGGTCGCGCAGTGCTTGCTCGACTTCCTTTTGCGCGGCCTTGGCGCCCAGCGGCTTGGCCAGCTGGGTGGCGAATTCCTGCGGCGAGGCGGCGTGCAGCTCGCGGCGCTGCGGGCGGCGCACGTTATCCACTGCACAGGCTTCGGCCGCGCTGACCTCTTCGGCGCTGGCGTTGGTGAACAGTGAGATCAGGGTGAACAGCAGCACGTTGGCCGCCAACGAGGCGATGGCTGCCATGTGCCAGCTGGTGTCGTCCAGCACATAGATCATGTCCAGCAGCGGGATGTAGAAGCCCTGCAAGTTGCCGAGAAGCGGCAGCAGCATGGTCACCATCCACACCAGGGTGCCGGCCAGCAGCCCGGCGATGAAACCGCGGCGGTTGGCGGTTGGCCAATAGAGCACCGACAGCACCCCAGGCAGGAACTGCAAGGTGGCGACGAACGCGACGATACCCAGGTTGGCCAGGCTCTGGTGGTAGTTCTGGCTCAGGTAGAACATGAAGCCGGCAGTGATGATGGCGACGATCAATGCACGGCGGGTCCACTTCAGCCAACGGTAGATGTTGCCTTCGGCCGGGGGCTGGTAAAGCGGCAGCACCAGGTGGTTCAGGGCCATGCCCGACAGCGCCAGGGTGGTGACGATGATCAGGCCGCTGGCTGCCGACAGGCCGCCAATGTAGGCCAGCAGTGCCAATGCCTGGTTGTTGGCGGCGATGCCCAGGCCCAGGGTGAAGTACTCGGGGTTGGTGCTGGCGCCCAGGCGCAGGCCGGCCCACAGCACCAGCGGCACGGCAAGACTCATCAGCAGCAGGAACAGCGGCAGGCCCCAGCTGGCGCTGACCAGCGAGCGCGGGTTGAGGTTTTCGGTAAAGGCCATGTGGTACATGTGCGGCATGACGATGGCCGAGGCGAAGAACACCAGCAGCAGGGTGCGCCATGGGCCTTCCTGCAGGGGGGTGTGCAGGGCGGCGAGGGCGGTCTGGTTCTGCAACAGCCAGACTTCCAGCTCGTGCGGGCCGCCGAATACGCCATACAAGGCATACAGGCCGATGCCGCCCAAGGCCAGCAGCTTGATCACCGACTCGAAGGCGATGGCGAAAACCAACCCCTCATGCTTTTCGCGCGTGGCGATGTGCCGCGAGCCGAAGAAGATGGTGAACAGAATGATCAGCGTGCAAAAGGCAAAGGCCACCCGGGCCTTGACCGGTTCACCGGTAAGGATGCTGATCGAGTCGGCCACGGCCTGGATCTGCAGGGCCAGCAACGGGAGCACGCCAATCAGCATGATGATGGTGGTCAAGGCCCCGGCCCAGGTACTGCGGAAGCGGAAGGCCAGCAGGTCGGCCAGGGATGACAGCTGGTAGGTGCGGGTGATCTTGAGGATCGGATAGAGCAGCACCGGCGCCAGCAGGAATGCGCCAGACACCCCCAGGTAACAGGCAAGGAAGCCGTAGCCGTACTGGTAGGCCAGACCAACCGAGCCATAGAAGGCCCAGGCACTGGCGTAGACGCCCAGCGACAGGGTGTAGGTGAGTGGGTGGCGAATGATCGAACGCGGGATCAGCCCGCGCTCGCTGATCCAGGCCACGCCGAACAGCACCATGAGGTACCCGGCGCTGATCAGGATCATCTGGGTCAGGCTAAAGCTCATCGGCATCTCTTTGGCTCTGCAGGATGAAGGTGACGACGATCAGGATCAGCCAGAGCAGGTAGGGGCGGTACCAGGCTCCGGTCGGTTCGATCCACCAGTCCATGATGGCCGGGGAGAACAGGTAGATCCCCACGACCAGAAGCAGGACCAAACGATAGATGTACATGCTGGCCTCGATGGTTGGGCGCTGCGGGCTTGAACTTATTATTGGCGCAAATGGCAGTGGGGATGCTAGCGGGAATCCACAGCGTTCGCCAAGGGTTTGAATTTATTGGACTTTTGTTTTTGAGAGGTGGAATGAATGTGCCGGCCTCTTCGCGGGTGAGCCCGCTCCTACAGGTAAAGCGTCGCCTCTAGGTTTATTGAGGACCCTGTGGGCGCGGGCGCACCCGCGAAGAGGCCGGTAAAGGTTCAGCGCAAATCAGCCTCTGGCACCGTGGTCCGCTGCGCGATGGCTTCCGGCCGCCATTGCGTGCGCGCGACTGCCAGCACCTCTGCCGGCGTCGCCAACAGCAGTTCCGGGTCTGTCTCCTGCCCAAGCGCCCGCAATGCCCGCAGCAGCAGGGGGGTAGCATGCTCCGCCTGCAGTGGCGGTGAACGGTACGACTTGCCCAGCTTGTGCCCATCCGGCTGCACGATCAGCGGAATATGCAGGTAACGCGGCTGTGAGAAGCCCAGCAACTCCTGCAGGTACAGCTGGCGCGGGGTGTTGTCGAGCAGGTCGGCACCCCGCACGATGTCGGTAACACCCTGCCAGGCATCGTCCAGCACCACGGCCAGCTGGTAGGCGTACAACCCGTCACGACGCTGGATGACGAAGTCGCCCACCTCACGCCCCAGGTGTTGCTGGTACTCACCCTGCACCCGGTCGGTAAAGCGGTAGATCAGCTCTGGCACCCGCAAGCGGATGGCCGCCCCTTCACGGGCATGCCCGGCGTTACGGCAAAAGCCCGGGTAGATGCCGTTGTAGCGTTCCAGTTGCTTGCGCGAGCAGGTGCATGCATACGCCAGGCCCATGTTGAACAGGCGGTCTACCACGGCAGCATAGGCATCGTGGCGCTGGCTCTGGAATACCACCTCGCCATCCCAGTGCAGGCCGTAACGTTCCAGTGTCTGGAGGATGGCATCGCGGGCGCCGGGCATTTCCCGGGGCGGGTCGGTGTCTTCCATGCGCAGCAGCCAGCGGCCGTTGACGGCGCGGGCATCGAGCCAGGAGGCGAGGGCGGCGACCAGCGAGCCGAAGTGCAGGAAGCCGCTGGGGGTGGGGGCGAAGCGCCCGATGTAGCTGGAGTCGGTCATGGTCAGGCTGGGCATATAAATGAAACGGGGCGCATGATGCGCCCCGTTCAGGTGGAAGAAAGATCAGCCTTTGCCGACCGTTTTTTCCTTTTTCTCGGCAATTTCCTTGCAGTCGAAGCACAGGTCGGCGGTAGGGCGGGCTTCCAGGCGGCGCAAGCCGATCTCGATGCCGCACGACTCGCACCAGCCGTACTCTTCGTCCTGAATCTTCTGCAGGGTTTTATCGATTTTCTTGATCAGCTTGCGCTCGCGGTCGCGGTTGCGCAGTTCGAGGGCGAATTCCTCTTCCTGGGATGCGCGGTCTGCGGGATCTGCGAAGTTGGCTGCTTCTTCTTTCATATGGTCAACGGTCTTGTCGACGCCGACCATCAGCTCTTGCTTCCAGCCAGTGAGGATCTTGGTGAAGTGCTTGCGCATGGGCTCACCCATGTACTCCTCACCCTTGGTCTCCTGATAGGGTGCAACCCCATAAAGATTCTGGTTGGCTTTTTGCTTTTCTAGGGTGGACATGAATAGACCGCCTCTCACTCATCTGATCCAATGCGCAGGATGCTCCATCTCCGGCGACCGCCGGCCCTGCGACTGCGAGCCGCCGAACTTACCAGATAGATCGGGGGTGCGCTACCCCGCCCGATCCTGCTAATTGACACCGGCCTGAGCGGTACGTTCGGTGGTGTGCAGAGGTAGAATCTCCAGTTTAGACCCAATTGAGAGAAGGTCATGGCCCAACCCTACAGTGCGCGCAGCCGCGCCATCGAACCTTTCCACGTCATGGCGCTGCTGGCCCGGGCCAACGAGCTGCAGGCGGCCGGGCACGACGTGATCCACCTGGAAATCGGCGAACCGGATTTCACCACGGCCGCACCCATCGTTGCGGCCGGCCAGGCCGCGCTGGCCGCCGGGCACACGCGCTACACCGCTGCACGCGGTCTGCCGGCACTGCGTGAGGCAATTGCCGGCTTTTATGGGCAGCGCTATGGCCTGAACATCGACCCGGAACGCATCCTTATTACCCCAGGTGGCTCCGGCGCGCTGCTGCTGGCCAGCAGCCTGCTGGTGGACCCGGGCAAGCACTGGCTGCTGGCCGATCCGGGTTACCCGTGCAATCGCCACTTCCTGCGCCTGGTCGAGGGCGGGGCCCAATTGGTACCGGTGGGCCCGGATGTGAACTACCAGCTGACTGCCGACCTGGTTGAGCGCTACTGGGACAAGGACACCGTCGGTGCCCTGGTCGCTTCGCCGGCCAACCCGACCGGTACCGTGCTGGGGCGCGATGCGTTGGCCTGCCTGGCCAAATCCACCCATGAGCGGCATGGCCACTTGGTGGTGGACGAGATCTACCACGGCCTCACCTATGGCATGGACGCGCCGAGCGTGCTGGAAGTCGACGACTCGGCATTCGTCCTGAATAGTTTTTCCAAGTATTTCGGCATGACCGGTTGGCGCCTTGGCTGGTTGGTGGCCCCGCCCGGTGCGGTCGCCGACCTGGAGAAACTGGCGCAGAACCTGTACATCAGTGCGCCGAGCATGGCCCAGCATGCCGCGCTGGCCTGCTTCCAGCCCGAGGCGCTGGCCATTTTCGAAGAGCGCCGCGCCGAATTCGCCCGCCGTCGCGACTACCTGCTGCCCGCCCTGCGTGAACTGGGCTTCCGCATTGCCGTCGAGCCGCAAGGCGCGTTCTACCTGTATGCCGATATCAGTGCTTTCGGCGGGGATGCGTTCGCATTCTGCCGACACTTCCTGGAAACCGAGCACGTGGCGTTCACGCCGGGCCTGGACTTCGGTCGCCACCTGGCCGGGCACCATGTGCGCTTCGCTTATACCCAGAGCCTGCCGCGCCTGGAAGAAGCGGTGCAGCGTATTGCCCGTGGCCTGCAGAGCTGGCAAGGCTGATGCGTTTCTCTCCTTCACTCGAGCAGGGCCGCCTGTTGCGTCGCTATAAGCGCTTTCTGGCCGATATCGAACTGGCCAGCGGCGAGCAGATGACTATCCACTGCCCGAATACCGGCTCCATGCTCAACTGCATGCGTGAAGGTGGGCAGGTGTGGTTCAGCCGCTCCAACGACCCCAAGCGCAAGCTGCCAGGGACCTGGGAAATCAGCGAAACCCCACAGGGGCGGTTGGCCTGCGTGAATACCGGGCGGGCCAATGCGTTGGTCGAAGAGGCCCTGCGCGCTGGCATAATCGCTGAACTGGCCGGTTTCACTGCACTCAAGCGCGAAGTGGCCTATGGCGAAGAAGGCAGCCGTATCGACTTTCGGCTGGAGTTCGAGGGGGCTCCGGCTTATATCGAGGTCAAGAGTGTGACGCTGGGCTACCCCGACACTGCAGTTGCGGCCTTCCCTGATGCGGTGACTCAACGCGGTGCGAAACACCTGCGCGAGCTGGCAAAGCTGGCCCGGCAGGGCGTGCGGGCAGTACAGCTGTATTGCGTGAACCTGACCGGTATCGACGCTGTGCGCCCGGCTGAAGAAATCGATACGGCTTACGCCCAGGCGCTGCGTAGTGCCGTAGCGGACGGGGTGGAGGTGCTGGCCTATGGCACTCGGCTGGACGCCGAGGGTATCGTCATCGATCGTCGCTTGCCGGTGCTGCTGACCCCTTGAACCAGATGCCCTGGCTGTCTTCGTGACAGCCCAGGGGCTGCAACTGCTCACCCTCACAGGGGCCTGCCACGCATTCGCCGCTTTCTATCAGGAACAGCGCACCGTGATGGGCGCAGTGGATGAGGCTGGCGCTGTCATCCAGAAACGCGTCCTCTGCCCAGTTCAGCGGGATGTCCCGGTGCGGGCAGCGGTTGCGGTACAGGTACACCTGGCCTTGGCGACGCACGCCGAACAGTTCGAGGCCGTCTACGCTGAAGGCGCGGCTTTGGCCCTCGGCCAGGCCGAGGGATGTACAAAGGAAGTGCATGGCAAGGATGACCCGTGAAACACGTGATGGCTTGACGCTCCAATGCGAATAATTATCAAATTGATCGCATTCGCTGCGCCTGGCTGCCTATGGTGCGCAGTTCCGCTGCTCGCCACAAGGCGTGTAGCCCGTCTTCAGAAGGAACCCGATGATGCGCCGTCCAACTGCTTTTCTCGCTCTGTGTGCAAGCCTTGTGCTTTCTACCCAAGCCTTGGCAGCCGAGCTGCCGCAACGCTGGGTCAGCGCGGGTGGCGCCTTGAGCGAGTGGATAACCGCATTGGGAGGTGAAGCGCGCCTGGTCGGTGTGGACACTACCAGTCAGCACCCGGCCTCGTTGAAATCGTTGCCCAGTGTGGGTTATCAGCGGCAACTGTCGGCCGAGGGCATTCTCAGCCTGCGCCCGGATGTGCTGGTGGGCACCGAGGAAATGGGGCCGCCACCGGTACTGGCGCAAATCCGCAAGGCCGGCGTGCGGGTCGAGTTGTTCTCCAGCAAGGCCGAGCTGCCGGCAGTGGATGAAAACCTCAGGCACCTGGGGCAGTTGCTCGGTGCAGAGCAGCAAGCGTCCGCGCTTGCAGCGGACTACCGCCAGCGGCTCGATGCCTTGCATGCCAACGTCAAGCTGGCCCAGGCCAGGCAGCAGGCTCCCGGGGTGTTGCTGCTGGTCGGCCATGCCGGGGCCAAGCCGCTGATCGCCGGGCAAGGCACTACCGGTGACTGGCTGCTGAGCCAGGCGGGTGGGCGTAACCTGGCCGCGCACCCAGGCTACAAGAACTTCTCCAACGAAGCGTTGGCGGCGCTTGACCCGGATGTGATCGTGTTTTCCGATCGGGCGCTGGCCGATGAACAAGCCTTGCAGGCGCTGTTGAAAGAAAACCCCGCGCTGGCTGCCACGCGGGCCGTGCGTGAGAAACGCCTGGTCTCCTTGGACCCGACGCTGCTGGTCGGCGGGCTCGGGCCTCGGCTACCGGCGACCTTGCAGTCGCTGGCAGCCGCCTTCTACCCGGTAGCCCAGGCCAGTTTCGCGCAATGAAACAGCGGGTCTCGCCACGTACGTTGTTCATTAGCCTGAGCCTGCTGTGCCTGTTGGCGATCTGGCTGTCACTGGCGCTGGGGCCAGTCAGCCTGCCAATGTTCGATACCCTGCGCGCTGGCCTGCGCCTTTTGGGATTGCCTGTGTCCGAAGATGGCCTGCAGCAGGCCGAGATGATCCTTGGCCAGATCCGTCTGCCCCGTACTCTGTTGGGGTTGGCGGTGGGCGCGGTGCTGGCGCTGTCCGGAGTGGCCATGCAGGGGCTGTTCCGCAACCCGCTGGCCGACCCCGGGCTGGTAGGGGTTGCCGCCGGCGCCGCGATGGGGGCAGCGGTTGCCATTGTTGGCGGCGCCTGGTTTGGCGGCATACCGGATGCTTTCGCGCCTTATCTGCTGTCGTTCTGCGCGTTTGTCGGCGGGCTTGGGGTAACTGCGCTGGTCTACCGCCTGGGGCGCCGCGATGGCCAGACCAACGTCGCCACGATGCTATTGGCTGGCGTGGCCATGACCGCGCTGGGGGGCGCGGCCGTGGGGCTGTTCTCTTACCTGGCCGATGACGCCACCTTGCGCACGCTGACGTTCTGGAACCTTGGCAGCCTCAATGGCGCCAGCTATGAGCGGCTGTGGCCATTGTTGCTGGTGGCGACAGGGGTAGCGGTGTGGCTGCCGCGCCGGGCCAAGGCGCTGAATGCCCTGTTGCTGGGTGAGTCGGAGGCGCGTCACCTGGGCGTTGACGTGGAGCGGCTCAAGCGTGAGCTGGTGTTCTGCACGGCGCTGGGCGTGGGGGCGGCAGTGGCGGCAGCCGGGTTGATCGGCTTCATCGGCCTGGTAGTGCCGCACCTGGTACGTCTGCTGGCCGGGCCTGATCACCGTGTGGTGCTGCCTGCCTCGCTGCTGGCCGGCGGTGTACTGATGTTGTTCGCCGACCTGGCGGCGCGGCTGCTACTGGCGCCTGCCGAGCTGCCGATTGGTATCGTCACGGCCTTCATTGGTGCGCCGTTCTTCCTGTTCCTACTGATGCGAGGGCGCGGCTGATGTTGCATGTAGAGGGCCTGTACCTGCGCAGGGGCAGCAATGAGGTGCTGCACGACATTCACCTGCAGTTGCCTCCGGGGCAGGTCGTGGGTGTGCTCGGTCCCAACGGTGCCGGCAAGAGCAGCCTGCTGAGTGTGCTGTGCGGTGAACTGGCGCCCGACCGCGGGCGGGTAACGCTGCAGGGCCGCCCGCTGGCCGATTGGGCCGGACAGGAACGGGCAAGGCGCCTGGCAGTGTTGCCGCAGGTGTCCAGCCTGGGTTTCTCGTTTCGGGTGGAGGAAGTGGTAGGCATGGGGCGCCTGCCTCATGGCACCGGTCAGCGGCGCGATGCGGAAATCGTCGAAGCGGCGTTGCGGGCGGCAGATGCCTGGCACCTGGTAGAGCGCAGCTACCTGGCGCTTTCCGGTGGCGAGCGGCAACGGGTACACCTGGCCCGCGTGCTGGCGCAACTATGGCCGGGCGAGGAGGGCAGCACGTTGTTGCTCGACGAACCGACCTCGATGCTCGACCCGCTGCATCAGCACACCACCCTGGAAGCCGTACGCCGCTTCGCCGACTGCGGTGCTGCAGTGTTGGTGATCCTGCATGACCTGAACCTGGCGGCGCGTTACTGTGACCGTATCCTGTTGCTGGAGCAGGGGCGCTGCCACGCGTTCGCCACGCCCGAAGAGGCATTGACCCCAGCGGCACTGAAGGCGGTGTACGGTATTGACGTGTTGGTGCAGGCGCACCCCGAGCGCGGGCACCCGCTGATCATCACCCGTTGATGTGCTCAACGCGTGCATGGCCTTTGTGAAAGTGGCCTTGTCTTGCGACCTGCCCGCCCCCGGTGCAGGCCATTTAAAGTGTGGATGACATGGAGTAACTGCCGATGCGACACCCGATGCTGTCCGGTTTCTCGCTGTGCCTGGTACTGGCGATAGGCGGCTGTCAGGCCAGCCTGCCGCCGTTGCCCGCCTGGCAGAGCAGTGAAGGTCGCACGCACGCCGAGCTGGGAAAGATTGTCGACCTGTCCAATGAGCAGGTCATAAGCCCTGAAACGCTGGTGCAGCGCCTGGCTGATGCGCCCCGAGTGCTTGTCGGCGAGAAGCATGACAACCCTGACCATCACGCGCTGCAACTGTGGCTGCTGCGCGCTCTTCAAGGCCAGCGCACTCAGGGCAGCCTGTTGCTGGAGATGCTGCAGCCCAGCCAGCAATCGCGGGTGGACAAGCTGGTGGGGCAGCCTTTGCCGGAAGACTTGCCCAAGGCACTGGCCTGGCAGGAGGGCTGGGATTGGCAGTTGTACGGGCCGATTGTCACCGAAGCCTTGCAGCATCGGGTGACGTTGCTGGCCGCCAACCTTTCGCCCGACGAGATGCGTCAGGCCTATCGACAGCCGGCGCCGGTACAGGGCGAAAAGTCCAATGCACCCGCGGTAAAGGCTGCCTTGCTGGAACAGGTGCGCGCCGGGCATTGCGGGATGCTGCCGGAAAACCAGTTACCGGCGATGCTGGCCGTTCAGCAGCAGCGCGACCGGCGCATGGCCGAGCGCTTGCAGGCGGCACCGCAGCCGGCGCTGCTGTTTGCCGGGGCTTACCATGTGCGCAAGGACCTGGGCATACCCTTGCATCTGGCTGACCTGGGGGTGTCGGGGGAGAGCAAGGTTTTGCTGCTGGCTGAGGTGGGCGAGCGAGTCGAGCCTGGCGAGGCTGATTATGTGTGGTACACGGCGGCGATGCCGGAGCAGGATTATTGTGCGCAGCTGCGGCGTTGATCCTGAAAAAGCACAGGCAAAAAAAGACCCGGCAAATTGCCGGGTCAATAACCGTGATTAGCCTGATGAGGAGATAATCTGAGAGTCCGAACCAGGGGCTCTTAGCTTATCCAACCAGTCTCGCGACCAGTTGTGATAATCATAACAATTCTCATTTAGGCGTCAATCCCTTTACCCCGATTATTTTGGTTTTTTTTGCGCAGGGTTTTTCGCGTCCAATTGTTGGTTGAGTGCTTCCTTGCGTTCGAGCGGTAAATCGTTCCAGTGCATGTCCAGCAGGGCGCCTTCAATGGCATACAACAGCACCTTCGATGCACGGAACCCTCGTGTCTTCACGGCCTGGTACGCACCCACCGCGCCCAGGCGGCGCAAATCCGATGCACTGTGGATGCCGGCTGCATGCAGCCACTGCGCAGACGTCTTGCCAAGGTTCTTCAGATGCTGCAATTCATCGTTCATCGAGCCTCCTTGCGATGGCTGAACGGGAATGGGGGATAAATCGCGAGCAGGTCTGAGAGGAGTGTAGCGGGCGTTGGGAAATATGCGGCTTTTTGCCATCGGGTGATGAGCGGCCTGTGCCTGCCCCTTCGCGGGCAGGCACAGGAACATGACGAACTTACAGGCCAGGCAACCGCTGGCGAATCTGCTCGATCACTTGATCCATGCTGCCGGCAGCCTGGGTATCGACGCGGGTGCTGTGCACCAGCTCCTGCGCATCCAGCGCCTCACGGCTGGCCTGCTGGGCCTTGATCACCTCCAGCGTGGCATCCGAGGGGTCGCTGTTTTCAGCCTGGCGCTGCTCCAGCCAACTGGCGATGACCGCCTCTGGCGCGTGGCAGTCGAGGATGAGGAACGGCACGCCGGTCTGGCTGGCAACGTCTGCCGCAGCCTGACGCTGCTCACGCTTGAGGTAGGTGGCGTCCAGCACCACCGGGAAGCCGGCGCGCAGCACGGTCGCAGCTATCTCGTGCAGGCGCAGATAGGTCGCAGCGCTGGCGTCCTGGTCATAGATGCCTGTGCTCAGTTGGCCGGCGTCGGCCTGCTGTTGTTCGCCGAACAGGCGCTTGCGCTCCACGTCCGAACGCACGCGCACTGCACCCAAGGCCTCGACCAGGCGCATGGCCACGTGACTTTTGCCCACCGCCGAAACACCATGGGTGATGGCCAGCAGGCGCGACGGGATGGCGCTGTAACTTTCGGCCAGGTTGGCGTAGTTGCGGTAGGTGCGCAGGGTGGTGGCACGTTGCACGCCATCGGCGTCGGCCGGCATGCTGAACAGTGCGACCTTGGCCCGCACCAGCGCACGGTAGGCTTTGTAGAAGTTGAGCAGTTCCAGGCCTTCGTAATCCCCCGTCAGTTCCAGGTACTGGCTGATGAAGCGCCGGGCCAGGCATTTCAGGCCGC
The DNA here is from genome assembly GCF_046230975.1 of Pseudomonas sp. KCJK9058. NCBI lineage: Bacteria > Pseudomonadati > Pseudomonadota > Gammaproteobacteria > Pseudomonadales > Pseudomonadaceae > Pseudomonas > Pseudomonas sp. KCJK9058. The sequence goes on along the minus strand of NZ_JBJJLR010000060.1, from coordinate 11,302 downwards.
GGTCTTCCAGGTCCATGGCCAGGAAGGCGGTGTCGGCGTAGACGTCGGTCAGTCGGAAAGGCTCGTTGAATTCGATGCAATCGAAGATCACCACCTTGCCATCGATCAAGGTGGCGTTGCCCAGGTGAATGTCACCGTGGCACTCACGGATGAAGCCATTGGCCTTGCGCTTTTCCAGCAGCCCTTGCAGGCGCTCGAAGCTGCTGCGGGCCCAGGCCTGCAGGGCGTCAAGTTGCTGCAGATCGGCTTTGTCGCTGAGGAATGGGCGAATCTGCTCGAAGTTCTGCTCCACCGGGGCCATCACGCTGTCTGGCGTGCCCAGCGGGTGCTCCATCGGCACACGCGGAGCCTGAAGGTGAAAATCGGCAATCTGCCGGGCCATCTGGTCGATGTGCGTGGCGTTCAGTTCGCCATTGGCCTGCAGGGTGTTGAGCATCTGCCCCTGGGGGAACTGGCGCATTTTCAGCGCGTACTCGATGGCTACGCCTTCGCCACCGATCTGCGGTGCGTCGACGCTACCGGTGATGGGCAACACTTCCAGGTACAGGCCTTCGGTCAGGCGTTGGTTCAGGCGCAATTCTTCGTTACAGAAATGCTGGCGCTGGTCCAGTCCGGTGAAGTCCAGGAAGCCGAAATTCATCGGTTTCTTGATCTTGTAGGCGTATTCGCCAGTGAGCAGGACCCAGGAGATATGCGTCTCGATGAGCTGAAACCCCTCCACGGGGTGAGGGTACAGGGCAGGGTTCTGCAACGCAGTAATAAGAGCTTGGCTCACGGCAAATCCTTCCGGGGCAAGGGAATTCGAATGCGCCATTATGGTCAATGGTGCCGTCCCTGCCTACCGCCGGGCCGTCTGCCCAGCCTTTATAAAGTGCGTATAATCCGCCGCCATGACCCGAACCCGAAATCCCCGCACCCCTCAGAAACGCCCGACCGGCCGCTCCCGCGCCTGGCTGGGCTGGGCTTTGAAGCTCAGCCTGGTTGGCCTGGTGATCGTCGCCGGCTTCGCGGTTTACCTCGATGCCGTCGTCCAGGAAAAGTTCTCCGGCAAGCGCTGGACCATTCCGGCCAAAGTGTATGCCCGACCGCTGGAGCTGTTCACCGGCCAGAAGTTGAGCAAGAACGACTTCCTCACCGAGCTCGATGCGCTCGGCTACCGTCGCGAAAGCGCGGCCAACGGCCCGGGCGCTGCGTCCGTCAGCGGCAATACCGTCGACCTCAATACCCGTGGCTTCCAGTTCTACGAGGGCATGGAGCCGGCGCAGTTCGTCCGTGTACGCTTCTCTGGCGATTACGTTGCAGGCCTTTCCGGTGCCAACGGCAAGGCGCTTGACGTGGTGCGGCTGGAGCCGCTGATGATCGGCGGCATCTACCCGAAAAATCTCGAAGACCGCATCCTGATCAAGATCGATCAGGTACCCAAATATCTGCTCGAAACCTTGGTGGCCACGGAAGACCGCGAGTTTTACAGCCACTACGGTGTGTCGCCTAAGTCCATCGCTCGGGCCATGTGGGTCAACACGTCGTCCGGCTCGATGCGCCAGGGTGGTAGTACCCTGACCCAGCAGTTGGTGAAGAACTTCTACCTCAGCAGCGAGCGCAGCCTCAGCCGCAAGCTGACCGAGGCGATGATGGCGGTCCTGCTCGAACTGCACTACGACAAGCGCGAAATCCTTGAGGCTTACCTCAACGAGGTGTTCGTCGGCCAGGACGGTCAACGCGCGGTGCACGGCTTTGGTCTGGCGAGCCAGTTCTTCTTCAGCCAGCCGCTGTCTGAGCTGAAACTGCATCAGATCGCCCTGCTGGTGGGCATGGTCAAAGGCCCGTCCTACTACAACCCACGGCGTCACCCCGAGCGTGCCCTGGCTCGCCGCAACCTGGTGCTCGACCTGGTGGCCGAGCAGGGCGTGGCCAGCCAGGCAGAAGTCGATGCGGCGAAGAAAATGCCGCTGGGCGTGACCAAGCGTGGCAGCCTGGCCGACAGCTCGTTCCCTGCCTTCCTCGACCTGGTCAAGCGACAGTTGCGCCAGGACTACCGCGACGAAGACTTGACCGAAGAAGGCCTGCGCATCTTTACCAGCTTCGACCCTATCCTGCAGATGAAGGCCGAAACCTCGATGAGCGAGACCTTCAAGCGCCTGGCGGGCCGCAAGGGGGCAGACGATGTCGAGGCGGCAATGGTCGTGACCAACCCTGAAACCGGTGAAGTACAGGCGCTGATCGGTAGCCGCCAGGCAGGTTTTGCCGGCTTCAACCGGGCCATCGATGCTGTACGGCCGATCGGCTCCCTGGTCAAACCGTCGGTATACCTGACTGCGCTGGAGCAGCCGAGCAAGTACACCCTGACCAGTTGGGTGCAGGACGAGCCATTTTCGGTCAAAGGGGCTGACGGCCAGGTCTGGCGCCCGCAAAACTATGACCGCCGCCCGCATGGCACTATCTACCTGTACCAGGGGCTGGCCAACTCTTACAACCTGTCGACCGCCAAGCTCGGCCTGGAAGTGGGTGTGCCGAACGTGATCAAGACCATTGGTCGTTTGGGCGTGAATGTCGACTGGCCAGCGTTTCCGGCCATGTTGCTGGGGGCGGGTGGCATGTCGCCGATGCAGGTCGCAACCATGTACCAGACCATCGCCAACGGCGGCTTCAACACGCCGATGCGCGGTATCCGCAGCGTGCTCACCGCCGAGGGCGAGCCGCTCAAGCGCTACCCGTTCCAGATCCAGCAAACCTTCGACCCGGGTGCCATTTACCTGGTGCAGAACGCCATGCAACGTGTAATGCGCGAAGGTACAGGGCGTTCGGTGTACAACACCTTGCCACGCTCGCTGACCCTGGCGGGCAAGACCGGTACCAGTAACGACTCGCGTGACAGCTGGTTCTCCGGCTTCAGTCAGGATCTGCTGGCCGTGGTGTGGATGGGGCGTGACGATAACGGCAAGACACCGTTTACCGGCGCCACCGGCGCCTTGCAGGTGTGGACCAGCTTCATGAAGAAGGCCGACCCGCTGCCGCTGGACATGCCGCAACCGGACAACGTGGTGCAGGCCTGGATCGACCCCTACAGTGGCCATGGGTCTGATGCAAGCTGTCCGGGAGCGGTGCAGATGCCGTATATTCGCGGGAGCGAACCGCCCGCCGGCGCGACCTGTGGCGGCGAGGAAAATCCGGCTGAGTCGGTCATGGACTGGGTCAAAGGCTGGATGAATTAAGCACAGGCTGCATTGATGAGGTGTGATGTGAACAAGTGGCTGTTTCCTGCCGTGACGGCGTTGGCTGTGCTCCAGGGGTGCTCCAGCGTCCCGCGTGGCAATATTCCGGTGGTCGATTCGAGCACCCGCGTGTCCAACAGCGAACGCGTGACGGCCAACCGCTCGGCGGGTGGCTATAACGCCGGCACCGCCCAGGCGCAGACGCTGCCGGAGGATTCCGGTGTCACCGTGATGATCCCGCAGGGCGCAGGCGCTTCGGGCATCCAGACGTTCCCGGCGTCCAATGGCGCCGCGCCGATCAGTACCTCGCCGATCACGCCAGGGCCGATCAGTACAGGGCCTGTCAGTTCGGCGCCGATGACCACCAATCCCAACCCGATTGCCGATGAACCCTTCGACATTGCTGCGATGAACAGCCCCCCGCAAAGCGCCAGTGCGCCAACCGGTATTCCGCGCAGCGCCGCCGCCGGCGGCCTGTCGGCCGACGAGCAGCTGGACGGTCCTGTGCTGGCACTGTTGACCACCGCGCAGACGCAGCAGGGCAGCGGCGACTTCAACGGTGCCGCTTCGAGCCTTGAACGTGCCCAGCGCATTGCTCCGCGTGAGCCGCAGGTGCTGTATCGCCTGGCCCAGGTGCGCCTTTCGCAAGGTGATGCGGCGCAGGCCGAGCAGTTGGCGCGCCGCGCCCTGACTTACGCCAACGGCCGCCCAAGCCTGCAGGCAGAGCTTTGGAACACGATCGCCCAGGCCCGTGAAAAGCAGGGTGACAGCGCTGGGGCTGCGCTGGCCCGGCAAAAGGCGCGGGTCAATTCGTGATGATTGAGCAACGCGTGTTGGATATTGCCGACCACCTGCTCTTGATCGAGCGTGAGCTGCAGGTGCAAGGCTGGTGGGATGACGAGCCGCCAAGCGACGAGGCACTGGCCAGTACGGTGCCGTTCGCCGTGGATACCCTCAGTTTTGAGCAGTGGCTGCAATGGATCTTCCTGCCACGCATGAAGATCATCATCGAGCTGGGCCACCCGCTGCCCAATGCATCGAGCATCTTGGTCATGGCCGAAACCGTGTTTACCGACCGGCCGGAGCAAAGTCGTGAGCTACGCCGCCTGTTGGCAGCTTTTGATCAATTGATCGCTCCTTCCGCCTGATTTCTTCAGTTTTTCCGTCAAGGGCCGCAGATTGTGGCCCTTTTTTTTGGAAATCTTCTTAATTCTGCTGCTGAAGCGATTTTTAGTGGTGGCAGGAATTCATCTTGAGGAAAAATTGGCAATAATTTTTCTTGACTTGTTGGCGCCGAATCACAAGAATCCAACTTCCGCTGTAGAGGGACTGCCAGAAGCAGACCCGCTAAGCAGATCATGAGGTGCACACCCGCGCCGACCTGTTACACCCCGCAACGCGTTACCTCGCGCTGGGTGGGAAACCCCCGCAACACTCTGGGGATTTCCCAATACTTGCTCAGTCAGTGCTGACGTTCGCTCATGCTCTGCTTGGCAGTAAACCTATTAAGACCCGTCCAGTGAGGGCGGTATTCTGGCGTTTTAGAGGTGAACAACGTGGAGCTTTTATCTGGCGCTGAGATGGTCGTCCGCTTTTTGCGTGACGAAGGCGTTAAGCACATCTACGGGTACCCTGGTGGTGCTCTCCTGCATGTTTACGACGCACTGTTCAAAGAACCGGAAGTGGAACACATCCTGGTTCGTCACGAGCAGGCGGCCACCCATATGGCGGACGGTTACGCTCGCGCCACCGGCAAGGCCGGTGTGGTGCTGGTAACCTCCGGTCCTGGCGCAACCAATGCCATTACCGGTATTGCCACCGCCTACATGGACTCGATTCCGATGGTCATTCTGTCCGGCCAGGTGCCTAGCACCATGGTGGGCACCGATGCCTTCCAGGAAACTGACATGATCGGTATCTCGCGGCCGATCGTGAAGCACAGCTTCATGATCAAGAATCCGACCGAGATCCCTGAAGTTCTGAAAAAAGCTTTCTACCTGGCGCAATCCGGTCGTCCAGGTCCAGTCGTGGTCGACATTCCAAAAGATATGACCAACCCGGCTGAGAAGTTCGAATACGTCTACCCGAAAAAGGTCAAGCTGCGCTCCTACAGCCCGGCGGTCCGTGGTCACTCCGGCCAGATCCGCAAGGCTGCCGAGATGCTTCTGGCGGCCAAGCGCCCGGTCGTCTACTCCGGTGGCGGTGTGATCCTCGGCGGTGGCTCCGAAGCCCTGACTGAAATCGCCAAGTCGCTGAACCTGCCGGTCACCAATACCCTGATGGGGTTGGGTGGCTTCCCGGGTACCGACCGCCAGTTCCTCGGCATGCTCGGCATGCATGGCAGCTACACCGCCAACATGGCCATGCACAATGCCGACGTCATCTTTGCCGTCGGTGCGCGTTTCGACGACCGCGTTGTAAACGGTCCGGCCAAGTTCTGCCCGAACGCCAAGATCATCCACATCGACATCGACCCGGCGTCGATCTCGAAGATGATCAAGGCCGACGTGCCAATCGTCGGCCCGGTCGACAGCGTGCTCAGCGAAATGCTCGGCATCCTCAAGGAAATCGGCGAGCAGCCTGACAAGGCTTCGCTGGATGCCTGGTGGAAGCAGATTGACGAATGGCGTGGCAATGGCGAGTTGTTCCCTTACGACAAGGGCGATGGCAACGTCATCAAACCGCAAAAAGTCATCGAGACACTGTGCGAAGTGACCAATGGCGATGCCTTCGTCACTTCCGACGTGGGCCAGCATCAGATGTTTGCCGCGCAGTACTACCGCTTCAACAAGCCAAACCGCTGGATCAACTCCGGTGGCCTGGGCACCATGGGCTTCGGCTTCCCGGCGGCGATGGGCGTCAAGCTCAACTTCCCGGATCAGGACGTGGCCTGTGTGACCGGCGAAGGCAGCATCCAGATGAACATCCAGGAGCTGTCTACCTGCATGCAATACGGCCTGCCGGTGAAGATCGTCAACCTGAACAACGGTGTGTTGGGCATGGTCCGCCAATGGCAGGACATGGCCTACAACGGTCGTCACTCGCACTCGTACGTCGAGTCGCTGCCTGACTTCATCAAGCTGGCCGAGGCCTATGGCCATGTGGGTATCCGCATCACCAGCCTGAAGGACCTCAAGCCGAAGCTGGAAGAAGCGTTTGCGATGAAGGACCGTCTGGTGTTCATCGACATCGCGGTTGACCGCAGTGAGCACGTCTATCCGATGCAGATCAAGGATGGCTCGATGCGTGACATGTGGCTGAGCAAGACGGAGCGTACCTGATATGCGGCACATCATTTCCCTGCTGCTGGAAAACGAACCAGGTGCGTTGTCCCGCGTGGTCGGCCTGTTCTCCCAGCGCAACTACAACATTGAAAGCCTGACTGTAGCGCCAACCGAAGACCCGACCCTGTCGCGTCTGACGCTGACCACCGTTGGCCATGACGAAGTGATCGAACAGATCACCAAGAACCTGAACAAGCTGGTCGAAGTGGTCAAGCTTGTCGACCTGTCGGAAAGCGCTCACATCGAGCGTGAACTGATGCTGGTCAAGGTCAAGGCCACCGGTGCCCAGCGTGCCGAGATCAAGCGCACCACGGATATCTTCCGTGGCCAGATCGTCGACGTGACCGCCAGCGTGTACACCGTGCAGCTGAGCGGTACCAGCGACAAACTGGACAGCTTCATCCAGGCGATCGGCACTGCATCGATTCTGGAAACCGTGCGCAGCGGCGTTACCGGCATAGCCCGTGGCGACAAAGTGCTCAGCATCTAAATCCAAAAAATTAGCGATGGCTCCGCAGGGGCCGAGATATAACCAGGGGTATTTTCATGAAAGTTTTCTACGATAAAGACTGCGACCTTTCCATCATCCAGGGTAAGAAAGTCGCCATCATCGGTTACGGCTCCCAGGGCCACGCTCAGGCGTGCAACCTGAAAGACTCCGGTGTAGACGTTACCGTCGGTCTGCGTAAAGGTTCGGCTACCGTTGCCAAGGCTGAAGCCCACGGTCTGAAAGTTGCCGATGTTGCTACCGCTGTCGCTGCGGCTGACCTGGTCATGATCCTGACCCCGGACGAGTTCCAGGGCGCTCTGTACAAGAACGAAATCGAGCCGAACATCAAGAAGGGCGCTACCCTGGCCTTCTCTCACGGTTTCTCGATCCACTACAACCAGGTTGTTCCGCGTGCCGACCTCGACGTGATCATGATCGCGCCGAAAGCCCCGGGCCACACCGTTCGCTCCGAGTTCGTCAAAGGCGGCGGCATCCCTGACCTGATCGCCATCTACCAGGACGCTTCCGGCAACGCCAAGAACGTCGCACTGTCCTACGCTTCGGGCGTGGGTGGTGGCCGTACCGGTATCATCGAAACTACCTTCAAGGACGAAACCGAAACCGACCTGTTCGGTGAGCAGGCTGTTCTGTGTGGCGGTACCGTCGAGCTGGTCAAAGCCGGTTTCGAAACCCTGGTCGAAGCTGGCTACGCGCCGGAAATGGCCTACTTCGAGTGCCTGCACGAGCTGAAACTGATCGTAGACCTCATGTACGAAGGCGGCATCGCCAACATGAACTACTCGATCTCCAACAACGCCGAATACGGTGAGTACGTCACTGGCCCGGAAGTCATCAACGAAGAATCCCGCAAGGCCATGCGCAATGCCCTGAAGCGCATCCAGGACGGCGAGTACGCGAAGATGTTCATCTCCGAAGGTGCTACCAACTACCCATCGATGACCGCCAAGCGCCGCAACAACGCCGCTCACGGCATCGAAATCATCGGCGAGCAGCTGCGCTCGATGATGCCGTGGATCTCGGCTAACAAAATCGTCGACAAGACCAAGAACTAAGTCTTATCGATAGATGAAAAACGCGGCTTCGGCCGCGTTTTTTCGTTCTGGCATCCAGCTTCTGGTATAAAGCAGACCAGTGGCTCGCTGTCAGAACCTGTTTCGCGGGCCCGTGTCGAACATTTTCCATCCTGTTGCAAGGTACCCTCCATGAGCGAACGTCCCGAAGAGCCGAACAAGCCCTCCGACGCCGAAAGCCTGCTACCTGTCGATGAGCACGTTGAAGAAGGGCATGACGCCGAAGGCCGCAAGGTGCGCCACCGCGGCATCTACCTGTTGCCCAACCTGTTTACCACCGCCAACCTGTTTGCCGGTTTCTATTCCATCATCAGCTCGATGAGCGCACAGAGCGCCCTGAGTGCCGGCGACCCGCGCGAGGCGAGCAAGTACTTCGCTTTTGCCGCTATCGCCATCTTCGTGGCCATGGTGCTCGACGGCCTGGACGGCCGCGTTGCGCGCATGACCAATACCCAGAGTGCCTTCGGTGCCGAGTATGACTCGCTGTCGGATATGGTCGCCTTTGGCGTGGCCCCGGCTTTGCTGGCCTTCGGCTGGGCGCTGGGTGACATGGGCAAGGTCGGCTGGATGGTTGCTTTCATCTATGTGGCCGGCGCCGCGTTGCGCCTGGCGCGCTTCAATACCCAGGTCGGTACCGCCGACAAGCGCTACTTCATCGGCCTGGCCAGCCCGGCTGCCGCAGGTGTGGTGGCGGGCACCGTATGGGCGTTCAGCGACTACGGCATCCAGGGCTCCAAGCTGTCGTTCCTGGTCGCGCTGCTGGTGGCTGCTGCTGGCATGCTGATGGTCAGCAACATCAAGTACAACAGTTTCAAGGAGCTGGACCTCAAGGGGCGTGTCCCGTTCGTGGCGATCCTGGCGGTGGTGCTGGTGTTTGCCGTCGTGTTCAGCGACCCGCCGCGTATCCTGCTGTTGATCTTCCTTGCCTATGCAGCATCGGGGCCGATCCAGTTCCTGCTGAAGGCTCGCCGTCGCAAAGCGTGAAAATCACTTAACGCTGGAATAACCTCACGGCTCCATAGTCTTACTGGTACATCCGTTACTCAGTGCTATGGAGCCGTTCATGCTTATAAAGCTTCCCAGGTCTTCCGAGTGCAAGGCGTCGGAGATCACCCCCGAAGGCATTTACCTTTCCCGTCGTACCCTGCTGGGTGGCTCATTGGCTGGCTTGGCGCTAGGCGCATTGCCGGGCGGGGTGGGCGCGGCGCAAATGTCGCGTTATGCCGATGTGCAGGCTGGGGCCGCGCCGGCCTGGTTCACTGACAAGCTCGCGGCCACGCGCTGGCAGGCGGTGACGGTGAAGGACGAGGCGATCACGCCGTTCAAGGATGCCACTCACTACAACAACTTCTACGAGTTCGGGCCCGACAAGGGCGACCCGGCGGCCAATGGCGACAGCCTGAAGACCGAACCGTGGTCCATTGTGGTGGATGGTGAGGTGGGCAAGCCCGGACGCTATGCACTGGAGGACTTCGTCAAACCCTATCAGCTTGAGGAGCGGATCTATCGGCTGCGCTGCGTAGAGGCGTGGTCGATGGTCATTCCGTGGCTGGGGTTCCCTTTGGCTCAGGTGCTCAAGCAGGTCGAGCCGACTTCCAGTGCGCGTTATGTGCGTTTCGAAACGCTGAAGGATCCGCAGCATATGCCGGGGCAACGTTCTGGCTTCGCCTTGATCGACTGGCCTTATAGAGAAGGGTTGCGCCTGGATGAGGCGATGCACCCGCTGGCAATTCTCGCAGTGGGTATGTACGGCCGGGAACTGCCCAACCAAAACGGTGCGCCGTTGCGTTTGGTGGTGCCTTGGAAGTATGGCTTCAAGAGCATCAAGTCGATTGTGCGCATCAGCCTGGTAGCGGAGCAGCCCGGCACTACCTGGGAAGGGCTGGCGCCGGATGAATATGGTTTCTACGCCAATGTGAACCCGACAGTCGACCACCCGCGCTGGAGCCAGGCGCGCGAACGTCGTTTGCCCAGCGGGTTGTTCAGCCCCAATGTGCGGGAGACGCAGATGTTCAATGGCTATGCTGATGAAGTGGCGTCGCTGTATACCGGGCTCGATCTGCGGAAGAACTACTGATGCGTTACCCCTGGTTTCGCTTGGCCATCTTTGTCGTAGGCTGCCTGTTCCCGGTGTGGTGGCTATATGAAGCGGCGATGAACCTGCTGGGGCCTGATCCCGGGAAGATCATGATGGATCGCCTTGGGCTTGGGGCGCTTACCTTCCTGTTGGTGACCTTGAGCATGACGCCACTGCAGAAGCTGACGGGCTGGTCTGGCTGGATCGTGGTTCGCCGGCAGCTGGGGTTATGGGTGTTCGCCTATATAGTGCTGCATATTCTGGCCTACCTGTTTTTTATTCTAGGGCTGGATTGGGGGCAGTTGGCGGTGGAGTTGCGCAAGCGCCCCTACATTATTGTGGGGGCGCTGGGGTTCTTGGGGTTGGTGGCGCTGGCGGTCACCTCGAACCGGTACAGCCAACGGCGGCTGGGGGCGCGGTGGAGGAAGCTGCACAGGTTGGTGTACGCGGTGCTTGGGTTGGGCTTGCTGCATTTCCTTTGGATCGTGCGTTCCGACCTTCGGGAATGGGCGATCTATGCGTTTATTGGGGCTGTGTTGATGGTATTGCGGATACCTGCTGTTGCGCGGGCTCTTCCCAGGGTTGCCAGGAAGCAGGGTAGGGCGGTTTGAGAGAGGGATGGGGGCTGCCAAGGGCCTGTCTTGAGATAGCAATGGCTGTGGGAGGGGGCCCGCCTTTGTTTCTCTGGCGCCTGCGAGATCGAGCGCCGCGCGCGTTCGGCTTGAGACATTCACCGCCTATGAGACCGAGCGCTGCCCGCGCGGCGCTTCGCGGGTAAACCCGCTCCTACGTTTGTTTCGGGCCAGTCCCTCCTGTGCCTGGCGCGCGCGACCGCCTTGTTGGTACGACGCGATATTGAGACAGGCACCAAGGCGTTCGCGCGCGAATCCCACAGGCATAATTGGCCTGAAACAAACGTAGGAGCGGGTTTACCCGCGAAGCGCCGCGCGGGCGGCGCTCGATCTCACAGGCGCTGAAACTGTTGTGGCGAACACTTGGCAGCCCCGATACGGTCTTTTCCCCTTATATTTCACTTTCTTGAAATTAAAGGTTGACGCGCTTTTGAATCCCCTTATAATGCGCCCCACTTCCAGCGACAACGGAACGACAAACTCCTTGAAATTCAATGAGTTAGACGGTTCGGAAGG
>NZ_JBJJLR010000059.1:0-31452 GCF_046230975.1 Pseudomonas sp. KCJK9058 | reverse complement strand
GGGGTGGGGCGGGGGATGAGGTGGTCTGGGGGCGGCCGGGGGGGGAACAGGTGATAGAGGTGGTTGAGATTCTGGGCGAGGGTTGAGGGCCCTGGGGGCTGCTTTGCAGCCCATCGCGACGCAAGGCCGCTCCCACAAGCTGGACTGCCACCGAGAAATTGGACACCAATCCAACCCTTGGTAGCCTGTGAGAGCCTGTGAGAGCCTGTGAGAGCCTGTGAGAGCCCGTGAGAGCCCGTGAGAGCCTGTGGGAGCGGCCTTGCGTCGCGATGGGCCGCAAAGCGACCCCCTAAGGTCTCAGATCAGACCACGCCCTGAGCCAGCATCGCATCGGCCACTTTCACGAAGCCCGCGATGTTCGCACCCTTGACGTAGTTGATACAGCCATCAGCCTCTTCACCGTAGTGCACGCATGCATGGTGAATCGACTGCATGATGTTGTGCAGCTTGCTGTCCACTTCACCGGCCGTCCACAGCAGGCGCATGGCGTTCTGCGACATTTCCAGGCCCGACACGGCTACGCCGCCCGCATTGGAGGCCTTGCCCGGGGCGTACAGAATGCCGGCGTCCAGGAAGATATCCACAGCCTCGAGGGTAGTCGGCATGTTGGCGCCTTCGGCCACACAGATACAGCCGTTACGCAGCAAGGTGCGGGCATCTTCGGCGCCCAGCTCGTTCTGCGTGGCGCATGGCAGGGCGATGTCGCACGGCAGGCTCCACGGGGTCTGGCCCTTGCGGAACTCCAGGCCGAATTGCCCGGCCAGCTCGCTGATACGTCCACGCTTGACGTTTTTCAGCTCCATCAAGGCGTCCCACTGAGCGTCGGTCAGCCCGGCTTCTGCATACAAGGTACCTTCAGAATCAGACAGCGAGATCACCTTGCCGCCCAGGTCCATGACCTTACGCGCAGCATACTGGGCGACGTTGCCCGAACCAGACACCGCCACGCGGCGGCCGTCGATACGCTTGTCCTGACGCTTGAGCATTTCTTCGGCGAAGTAAACGCAGCCATAGCCGGTGGCTTCCGGGCGGATCAGGCTGCCGCCATAGGTCATGCCCTTGCCGGTCAACACCGAGGTGAACTGGTTGGCCAGGCGCTTGTACTGGCCGAACATGAAGCCGATTTCGCGGGCACCCACGCCGATGTCACCGGCCGGTACGTCGCAGTCAGCGCCAATGTGTCGATACAGCTCGCTCATGAACGCCTGGCAGAAGCGCATCACTTCGGCGTCGCTCTTGCCTTTCGGGTCAAAGTCCGAGCCGCCCTTGCCGCCACCCATGGGCAGCGAGGTCAGCGAGTTCTTGAACACCTGTTCGAACGCCAGGAACTTCAGCACGCTGAGGTTCACCGACGGGTGGAAGCGCAGCCCGCCCTTGTACGGGCCAATGGCACTGCTCATCTGAATGCGGTAACCGCGGTTGACCTGCACCTTGCCCTGGTCGTCGACCCAGGAGACGCGGAACAGTACGGCGCGCTCGGGCTCGACCATGCGCTCGAGGATGCCGGACTGCAGGTAGTGGGGGTTGGCTTCAAGGAATGGCCACAGGGTGCGCAGCACCTCTTCCACCGCCTGGTGGAATTCCGGCTGGCCTGGGTCACGCTGCTTTAGGCGTGCAAGGAAATTGTCGACAGATTCGATCATGGTAGACATCTCACCAAGAGGATTGGACTTATTGGTTTTTTTCAGAAATGTACCAAGAAGCAATCGCACCGGAATAGGGCGAAATGTCGTTTTTTTGAAATTATTTGGTGCGTTTTATGTAAGTGTATACAAAATAAACCTTCGCCTCGCCCTTTATAGCGGTCCGCCAGGCACAAAAATGGGGCCCCTTGGGGCCCCATTCTTGTGCATCAGAAAACCAGCTTACTGGGCCAGTTTCTTGTGCCGTACACGGTGCGGCTGGGCTGCTGCATCACCCAGACGCTTCTTGCGGTCGGCTTCGTACTCGGTGTAGTTACCTTCGAAGAACACCACATTCGAGTCGTCTTCGTACGCCAGGATGTGAGTAGCCACACGGTCCAGGAACCAACGGTCGTGGGAAATCACGATCGCGGCGCCCGGGAAGTCCAGCAGGGCTTCTTCCAGCGAACGCAGGGTTTCGACGTCGAGGTCGTTGGACGGTTCGTCGAGCAGCAGAACGTTACCGCCTTCCTTCAGGGTCAGGGCCAGGTGCAGGCGGCCACGCTCACCACCGGACAGGTCCTTGACGAACTTCTGCTGATCGCCACCTTTGAAGTTGAAGCGGCCAACGTAGGTACGTGAAGGGATCTCGTAGTTGCCGATGCGGATCTGGTCGGAACCGTCGGAGATCTGCTGGAACACGGTCTTGGCGCCGTCCAGGTCCTCTCGGCTCTGGTCCACACAGGCCAACTGCACGGTTTCACCGATCTCGATGCTGCCCGAGTCCGGCTGCTCCTTGCCCATCAACATGCGGAACAGGGTCGACTTACCGGCACCGTTACCACCGATAACGCCCACGATGGCACCTTTGGGCATGGCGAACGACAGGTTGTCGATCAGCACACGGTCACCGTAGCCCTTGGTGACGTTCTTGAACTCGATAACCTTGTCACCCAGGCGCGGGCCGGCCGGGATGTAGATTTCGTTGGTTTCGCTGCGCTTCTGGAATTCCTGCGACTGCATTTCTTCAAAGCGCTGCAGACGGGCCTTGGATTTGGACTGGCGCGCTTTGGCGCCTTTGCGCACCCACTCCAGTTCCTCTTTCATGGCCTTCTCGTGGGCGCTCTGCTGCTTGGATTCCTGCGCCAGACGCTCCGACTTGGCTTCCAGCCAGCCCGAGTAGTTGCCTTCGTACGGGATGCCGGCGCCGCGGTCCAGCTCCAGGATCCAGCCGGCGACGTTGTCGAGGAAGTAACGGTCGTGGGTAATGGCTACCACGGTACCCGGGAAGTCGTGCAGGAAGCGCTCCAGCCAGGCCACCGAGTCGGCGTCCAGGTGGTTGGTGGGTTCGTCGAGCAGCAGCATGTCGGGGGCCGACAGCAGCAGGCGGCACAGGGCCACACGGCGCTTCTCACCACCGGACAGGTGTTCGATGCGCGCATCCCAGGCGGGCAGGCGCAGGGCGTCGGCAGCGACGTCCAGCTGGCGCTCCAGGTTGTGGCCATCAGCGGCCTGCAGGATGGCTTCCAGCTTGGCCTGCTCGGCGGCCAGCTTGTCGAAGTCGGCATCCGGCTCGGCGTAGGCCGCGTAGACCTCGTCCAGGCGGGCCTGGGCGTCCTTGATTACGCTGACCGCTTCCTCGACCACTTCACGCACGGTCTTGGTTGGGTCCAGTTGCGGTTCCTGTGGCAGGTAACCCACGTTGATGTCGGGCATCGGACGGGCTTCGCCGTCGAATTCCTTGTCGACGCCCGCCATGATCCGCAGCAGGGTCGATTTACCGGCGCCGTTCAGGCCAAGTACGCCAATCTTGGCGCCAGGGAAGAACGACAGGGAAATGTTCTTGAGAATTTCCCGCTTCGGCGGCACGACCTTGCTCAGCCGATGCATGGTGTAGACGTATTGAGCCAAAACCAAGCCCTCTAATCAGATAGGTAAAGACATCGCCGATCGCCCCGGCACGCGGTGGCCAGTGGGATGTGTTTACGGGGTGTCATTGAACAAAGTCGACCATTCTACGCCAACGCGCGGCGTTGCATAGGAGGGGCCGATGGTGGGGTGTGATCAGTGCGGTCCCTGGGATGAATTCATTGCCTGTGCCGGCCTCTTCGCGGGCATGCCCGCTCCCACAGAGTCACCACAGAGTCTGAAGAATCCACGATTCCTGTGGGAGCGGGCGAGCCCGCGAAAGGGCCGGCACAGCAGCCGAAGAGGCTCAGACGTGACGCTGCTTGGCCTTGCCCCGCGGCAAGCGGCAACGGTCGCCCTGCTCGGCCAGGCGTGCGGCCCAGGCGGACTTCACGCTGAAGCCGCCGCTGCGGGCAGGGTGCTGCTCGGCCGCCTTGGCCGGTTTGCCAGGTGCAGGCGCAGTGCTGACCACCTTGGCTGCCGGCTTGACCGCCGGTACTGCAACAGCCGGCTCTGCTGCCACCTTGGCGGTCTTGCGCAGTTCAGCCAGCGATGGGGCCTTGCTTTTGGCGGCAGCGGCCGCCTCGGGTTTGCCCAGCGAACGCTGGCAAGACTTGCAGGATACGTCCTCGGTCACGGCAGTACTGACAAGGGTCTGACTGCTGCGCCCGCAGGCGGAATCGAGGCCATTGGAGGAAAAGTGAGTAACCAAAAGCGAACATCTCCGATGCGTTGTCATGTATAGCGGGCGCTATTCTCGCACAGGTTACTGGGGCTTGCCGAACCACCGGGCAGCCACCACCGGTCAACATGGCTGGCACTTCGCCATAATCCGAGGCATGCTAGCCGGTTTCGGGTGTCCGGCTTTATAGTGCGCCACCGCGGTGCGCAAGCCCGGCGCCGGCACGCTCCGTGCACGATCATTCCCTGCCATCGCCAGCCCAATCGCAGGATCAACGCTTGACCAACCTTACTCATCCGTCGTCATTGCGTTCCGCCCCACAAGCACCCGCAACTATCCTGCGCGGGTCGATCAAGGGTGCGCTGGCGCTGCTGGCCCTGATCCTGCTGGGCCTGCTGCTGTGGCAGCTGTTCGCCCAGTTCAATCATACCCAGGCCGAATTGCGCAAACAGAGCCTGGACGCCTCCGCGGAACTGGCCGACCATCTGAGCCTGAACATGGCGCTCAAGGCGCAACAGGCCGTAAACGTGGTGCAACCCTACCTTGATGCACCAACACCTGCCGCCCTGCCCAGCCTGCTCGGTACCCTGCGCGAGCGCCTCCCCGCCCTGCAGAGCATGGCCTGGCTGAACAACACAGGGCAGCTACGCGCCGACAGCCTGGCCGGCAGCCCCGACCGCCAGTCGCTTGACGAGTTGCTCGTGCTGAGCCAGGAACGCCCGTACTTCTTCACCAATTCGGCCGACAACCACATCCTGTACCTGTTGCTGCGCCAGGATGCCTCACAGGGTAGCGGCTACTGGCTACTGCGCCTGTCACCGGACTATTACCGCGAGCTTACCCTCCACCTCGAGGGCAGTGGCCACCCGCAGTGGCTGCTGGAAAACAGCCGCAGCGGCGAGGTGCTGCAGCGCCATACCGCAACCGACACCAGCGACGAGCCGCTGCAAAGCGTGATGCTGGCCTTTATCGAAAACAGCACCTGGCAGCTACGCGGTCTGTTCGACGCCAAACTGGCCCGACAAAAATTATTGCCGGCGCTGTTCGGCAAGTGCCTGCTGGTGCTGTTCTGCGCCCTGCTGCCGGTGCTGGCGCTGATCAACATGCGTCGCCGCCAGCGGGCGCTGCAGGAAGACCGTCGGCGTTATCAGGAAATTTTTGAAGGCACCGGCGTTGCCCTGTGCGTGCTCGACCTGTCCAGCCTGCCTGGCCAGCTCGATCGCTACCACCTGCGTAACCGGGCCGCACTCAAGCACAGCCTGGCGCTGGACCCGAACCTGCGCCGCTCGCTGCTGCTGGAGCTGAAGATCACCGAGGTCAACCAAGTGGCGCGCCAGCTGCTGAACATCGACTGCCACGAAGGTGCCTGGCAGCGGCTGATCAATGGCACTGGCGACAGCCGAGACAGCGTCGGCATGCAACTGATCGACGCACTGATCGAACAACGCCCGCTGCTGGAGCTGGAAGTGCGCTTGCCGACACCGCAGGGCGACGAGCTGCACCTTTGGCTGATGGCCCGCCTGCCGCTGCAGCGTCGTGATCACCAGGCGGTGATCCTCAGCATCAGCGATATCACCAGCCGCAAACAGGTGGAGCTGTCGCTACTGGAACGCGAAAGCTTCTGGTCGGACGTGGTACGCACCGTACCCGACCAGTTGTATGTGCAGGATGTGCCCAGCCAGCGGATGATCTTCAGCAACCGCCACCTCGGCCAGACCCTGGGCTACGACCGCACCGAGCTGGCACAGATGGGCGACCGCTTCTGGGAGCTGCTGCTGCACCCCGAGGACGCCGCACACTACCAGGCACTGCGCCAGCAACAGCGCGACAGCGGTCATGACCAACCGCTGCACTGCCAGCTGCGCTTCCGCCACCGCGACGGAAGCTGGCGCTGCTACGACATCCGCGAGCAAGTGCTGACCCGCAACGCCGAAGGCCTGGTTACGCGCATCATCGGTGTGGGCAAGGATGTGACCGTTCAGATCGAGGCCAGCCAGTCGCTACGTGACAGCGAGCAACGCTACCGCATGCTCGCCGAAAGCATCAGTGACGTGATCTTTTCCACCGACAACCAGCTCAAGCTCAACTATGTCAGCCCCTCGGTACAGAGCGTGCTGGGCTACCAGGCCGACTGGATCTTCGCCAACGGCTGGCAGTCGATCGTCGCCAACCCGGCCCAGCTCACCGGCGTCTACAGCCTGATGGAGCGTGTCAGCAAGGCCATGGGCGATCCGGCGCAGATGGCGCAACTGTGCAGCCAGTTACCCACCCAACTGTTCCTGTTCGACTGCCTGCGTGCCGATGGCCGCAAGATCCCGATCGAGCTGCGCCTGGTGCTGGTGTGGGACGATGACCAGCGCTTCGAAGGCGTACTCGGGGTGGGCCGCGACATCAGCCAGCAACGTCGTGCCGAAAAAGACCTGCGCATGGCCGCGACCGTATTTGAACACTCCACCTCGGCGATCCTCATCACCGACCCCGCCGGCTATATCGTCCAGGCCAACGAGGCGTTCAGCCGCGTCAGCGGTTACGCCGTCAGTGAAGTGCTCGACCAATTGCCGGGCATGCTCACTGTCGACGAACAGCAGGAAGGCCACCTGCGCTATGTGGTCAAGCAACTGCACCAGCGCGGCAGCTGGGAAGGTGAAGTGTGGCTCAAGCGCCGTGACGGCGACCACTACCCGGCCTGGGTCGGCATCACTGCGGTACTGGACGACGAAGGCGACCTGGCCAGCTATGTGTGCTTCTTCACCGACATCAGCGAACGCAAGGCCAGCGAACAGCGCATCCACCGCCTGGCCTACTACGACGCCCTTACCCACCTGCCCAACCGCACACTGTTCCAGGACCGTTTGTACAATGCCCTGCAGCAGGCCGAGCGGCAGAAGGCCTGGGTGGTGCTGATGTTCCTCGACCTCGACCGCTTCAAACCGATCAACGACTCCCTCGGCCATGCGGCCGGCGACCGCATGCTCAAGGACATGGCCCTGCGCCTGCTGGCCTGCGTGGATGACGACGACACGGTGGCACGCATGGGCGGCGACGAGTTCACCCTGCTGCTGCAGCCGCGCCCCACCCGCGAAATGGCCCTGAACCGCGCCATCCACGTGGCCGAGAACATCCTCGGCAGCCTGGTGCGGCCGTTCGTGCTGGAAAACCGCGAGTTCTTCGTCACCGCCAGCATCGGCATCGCCCTCAGCCCGCAGGATGGCAGTGAGCTGAGCCAGCTGATGAAGAACGCCGACACCGCCATGTACCACGCCAAGGAGCGCGGCAAGAACAACTTCCAGTTCTACCAGGCCGAAATGAACGCCAGCGCCCTGGAGCGTCTGGAGCTGGAAAGCGACCTGCGCCATGCCATGGAGCAGAACGAGTTCATCCTCTACTACCAGCCGCAGTTCAGCGGCGACGGCAAGCGCCTGACGGGCGCCGAAGCGCTGCTGCGCTGGCGTCACCCAACCCGTGGCCTGGTGCCGCCGGGTGACTTCATCCCGGTGATCGAAGAACTGGGCCTGGTGGTGGACGTGGGCGACTGGGTGCTGCGCGAGGCCAGCCGCCAGCTCAAGGCCTGGCACAAGGCCAAGGTGCGAGTGCCGAAAGTGTCGGTGAATATTTCGGCGCGGCAGTTCTCAGACGGCCAACTGGGCACGCGGATTGCCAACATCCTGGAAGAAAGCGGCCTGCCGCCGGCGTGCCTGGAACTGGAGTTGACCGAAAGTATCCTGATGCGTGAGGTGAACGAGGCGCTGCAGATACTTGCCAGCCTGAAGAACCTCGGCCTGAGCATTGCGGTAGATGACTTCGGCACCGGCTACTCATCGCTCAACTACCTCAAGCAGTTCCCCATCGACGTCCTGAAGATCGACCGTACCTTCGTCGACGGTCTGCCCGAAGGCGAACAGGACGCGCAGATTGCCCGGGCGATCATCGCCATGGCCCACAGCCTCAACCTGGCAGTCATCGCCGAGGGCGTGGAAACCCACGAACAGCTGGAGTTTCTGCGCGAGCATGGTTGCGACGAGGTGCAGGGCTACCTGTTCGGGCGGCCGATGCCGGCGCATCAGTTCGAGGCGCAATTCTCCAACGAGACCTTGTTCATGTTCCATTGACCCGCACGCTGCCTGCTCGCAAGGTCCCGGTAGGACCGGGTTTACCCGCGAACACCGGCGAAGCCGGTGCCATCCACCGCGCCGCCTTCTTCGCGGGTAAACCCGTTCCGACAAGTACAATGTCGCGACACAATCCTGCATAAAAAGCGGACTTCCAGGTCAACTCCTGCCCCCGCCCAGCCCAGAAACGGCGCGGGATGCAAGATGAAGCCCATTGGTCTGCGACTTGACGCCACTTCATATGCCAGCCGCGAATCAATCGGTTAGAATGCACACCCAAATTACCCCGATCCTTGAGGACCGCCATGTTCAGCCGTGATTTGACCATTGCCAAGTACGACGCCGAGCTCTTCGAAGCCATGCAGCAAGAAGCTCTGCGCCAGGAAGAGCATATCGAGCTGATCGCTTCGGAAAACTACACCAGCCCGGCAGTCATGGAAGCCCAGGGCTCGGTCCTGACCAACAAGTACGCCGAAGGCTACCCAGGCAAGCGCTACTACGGCGGTTGCGAGTACGTCGACGTCGTCGAGCAACTGGCCATCGACCGTGCCAAGGAGCTGTTCGGCGCCGACTACGCCAACGTACAGCCGCACGCTGGCTCCCAGGCCAACGCTGCCGTCTACCTGGCCCTGCTGTCGGCCGGTGACACCATCCTGGGCATGAGCCTGGCACACGGTGGCCACCTGACCCACGGTGCTTCGGTAAGCTCCTCGGGCAAGCTGTACAACGCCATCCAGTACGGCATCGACGGCAACGGCCTGATCGACTACGACGAAGTCGAGCGCCTGGCTGTCGAGCACAAGCCCAAGATGATCGTTGCCGGCTTCTCGGCCTACTCGCAGGTTCTGGACTTCGCCCGCTTCCGCGCCATCGCCGACAAGGTCGGTGCCTACCTGTTCGTCGACATGGCCCACGTTGCCGGCCTGGTTGCCGCTGGCGTGTACCCGAACCCTGTTCCGTTCGCCGACGTGGTCACCACCACCACCCACAAGACCCTGCGCGGCCCGCGCGGCGGCCTGATCCTGGCCCGTGCCAACGCCGACATCGAGAAGAAGCTGAACTCCGCCGTCTTCCCGGGCGCCCAGGGCGGCCCGCTGGAGCACGTCATCGCGGCCAAGGCCATCTGCTTCAAGGAAGCCCTGCAGCCAGAGTTCAAGGCTTACCAGCAGCAGGTCGTGAAGAACGCCCAGGCCATGGCCAGCGTGTTCATCGAGCGCGGTTTCGACGTGGTTTCCGGTGGCACCCAGAACCACCTGTTCCTGCTGTCGCTGATCAAGCAGGAAATCTCCGGTAAGGATGCTGACGCCGCACTGGGCAAAGCCTTCATCACCGTCAACAAGAACTCGGTACCGAACGACCCGCGTTCGCCGTTCGTCACCTCGGGCCTGCGTTTCGGCACCCCAGCCGTGACCACCCGTGGTTTCAAGGAAGCCGAGTGCAAGGAACTGGCCGGCTGGATCTGCGACATCCTGGCCGACCTGAACAACGAAGCGGTGATCGACGCCGTCCGTGAGAAGGTCAAGGCCATCTGCAAGAAGCTGCCGGTTTACGGCAACTGATTGGCGCTTGCCTGAAGTGAAAAAGCCCGGCCCAGTGCCGGGCTTTTTCGTGAACGGACCATGAAACACGTTCGCAGGCCTGATACACATCCTGTGGGAGCGGGCGTGCCCGCGAAGAAGGCTACGCGGTGGATGGCACCGGCTGCGCCGGTGTTCGCGGGCACGCCCGCTCCCACAGGGAATGATTTCGAGCAGCCACGTGCCATCACGTATTACCCTGTTTGACACCACCAACCATAGGCCACACCTTGACCAGAGAGCAACTCGAAACCCGGCAGATCCCCATCTACTTCGCCGCCGTACTGGCCGCGATCGTTTTCGGCCTGCTGGCCAGCGACACTGCGCGCCAGCTTGAAGCCCTGATCACCCCCGCCATCGCCGTGCTGATGTACGCGATGTTCCTGCAAATACCCTTCCTCGACCTGCGCCAGGGCCTGGGTAACCGCCGCTTCATCACGGCCCTGCTACTGGCCAATTTCATGCTCGTTCCGCTGCTTGTCTGGGCCATCACCCGCGGGCTGGTGGAACACCCGGCGATCCTCGTCGGTGCCTTGCTGGTGCTGCTTACGCCCTGCATCGACTACGTGGTGGTGTTCACCCACATTGGCAAAGGCGACTCACGCCTGACACTGGCCGCAACCCCCCTGTTATTGCTGGCGCAACTGGTGCTGCTGCCGGTGTACCTGGCCCTGATGCTGGGTGGCAGCAGCGAGGTGGCAATCTCCATCACCCCGTTCCTGGAAGCCTTCGTGCTGTTGATCGTTTTGCCGATGGCCCTCGCGGTACTCACCAGCGCCGGTGCCCGGCGCTCGCGCGCAATCGCGACGTGGAACGACGCCTGGGCGTGGTTGCCGGTGCCGGCGATGGCCTTGGTGCTGATGGTGGTGATCGCTTCGCAGATTGTCGTGGTACTGCGTGATTTCGACCGTTTGCTGCCGGTAATTCCGGTATACATCGGCTTCATGCTGCTGGCGCCGGTACTCGGCTTCGCCTCGGCACGGCTGCTGCGCCTGCCGGCCAGCGAGGCACGCTCGGTGACGTTCAGCGCAGCCACACGCAACTCGCTGGTGGTGCTGCCGCTGGCGCTGGCGCTGCCAGAAGAGATGCGCGGGTTGGCGGCGGCAGCCGTGATCACGCAAACCCTGGTAGAGCTGGTGAGCGAACTGATCTATGTACGGGCGGTACCACGGTTTGTGCGTTGACCCGTGGTACTCGTCATAGAGAAAAGGGCTATTCGGGGCACACAGCGAACACCTGCACCTCTACCAGGTAGCCATCCCCCAGGGCGGCGCCCACGCAGGCCCGCACCGGTTTTGCACAGCCTTGCAACCAGGCGTCGTACACTTCGTTGACCAGGTCGAAGTGGCGGTAGTCGGCAAGCCACATCTGAACCCGCGTCAGCTGCGCCTTGCCGACGTTGGCTTGCACCATCAGGCCGTCGATCACGCTCAGCGCCTGACGCAACTGCCCCTGCACATCCTGTTGCAGGTCATCCGCCACGATGCCTGCCGTTTCAAACAGGCCCCTGTAACTGACCGCCAGTGACATCCGCGCGCTTGATCCGTAGCGAGTGATCATCGAGGTGCCCTCCCCCTCAACCCATCTGGTTGAAGCAGACGACTTTGGGTTGGGTCATGTCCTCGTAGGCGAACCGCACCCCCTCACGCCCAAGACTCCCATACTTGGCACCACCAAATGGCATGGCATCGAAGCGGTAGTCGGAAGAGTCGTTGATCATTACACCGCCGGCCTCGATACGCCGGGCCAGGCTCAACGCCAGCGACAGGTCACGGGTGAACACACCGGCATGCAAGCTGTACTCCGGGGCATTGGCCAGCGCTATCGCCTGCTCGACAGTCTCGAAGGGCGCCAGCATCACCACCGGCGCAAAAACCTCTTCGAGCCACAGCCGGCTGACGGGGTCAACGCTTTCGAGCACTGTCGGCGCATAGACCGCACCCTGACGCTGGTGGCCGCAGAGCAGGCGGGCACCACCCTCAAGCGCCTGGTTGACGCGTGCTTCGATCTGCCGTGCAGCCGCTTCGGTGATCATCGGCCCCATATCGGTTTCGCGCCGGCCCGGATCGCCCCAGACCATCGCCTGGGTCAATGCCACGAAGCGCTCACGAAACGCCTCGTAGATCGAGGCATCCACGAGAATGCGCTGGGTGCCGATGCAGTTCTGCCCGGCCGCCCAAAACGCGCCCGACACACACGACTCGACAGTGGCTTCAAGGTCGCAGTCCTTGAGCACCAGCACCGGGGCGTTGCCGCCAAGGTCCATGGCAAGTTTTTTCAAGCCAGCCCCGTGCGCAATCTTTTCGCCCGTCGCGAAACCGCCCGTAAAGGAAACCATGCGCACCTCACGCACAGCCACCAGCGCCTTGCCCAGTTCGGCGCCCCCTGTGGCTACGGTGACGACGGCCTCCGGCAACCCTGCCTCCACCAGGTACTGCACCAGTTTCAGGGCAGAAAGAGGGGCCAACTCCGACGGTTTTAGTATGACCGCATTGCCCCCTGCAACTGCTGGCCCCAGCTTGTGCGCCACCAGGTTGAGCGGGTCGTTGTACGGGGTAATGGCCAAGATCAACCCCAACGGCTCGCGGGTGAACCAGCCCTGACGCGATTCGGAGCCTTCATAGGCATCGAAAGGCACCACCTCACCGGCGTTGCGCCGCGCCTCTTCGGCAGACAGCTTGAGCGTGTTGATGCAGCGTTTGACCTCTTTTTCGGCCTGGCGCAGGGTCTTGCCCGCTTCATCGACGATCAGGCCGGCAAAGTCTGCCGCATCCCGTTCAATGAGCTGAGCGGCGTGTTCCAGAATGTGCGCCCGGCGGTGCCGGGGCAGCGCCGCGCTTTCACGCACACCCTGACGGGCACGGGCGAGCAAGGCAGGCACCGCTTCTGCACCGAGGTTGTCGACGCTGCCAACCAGGCTGCCATCGAAGGGGTTGTACACATCGATCAAGGCGGGTTGCTGAACAAGCGCCCGCGATACGGAAGTCAGGCTCATGAACGTTGCTCCTCAGGCCGAATGGCCGGCGGTGTGAATGGCGACAATGTCCGACAGCAGGGCAAAAGCCGTTTCGATGCGCCCCGCCCCCGGGCCGGACACGGTTACAGCCCCCAGCAACTCGGTGTCGAACGCCAGCGCATTGGTGGCGCCCGAAATACCCGCCAAAGGGTGATGGCCAGGCAACAGCTTCGCTTCGACGCTGGCTCGCACCGAGCCATCAGCTTCACGGCGGGCACTGCCGATCAGCTTCCAGCGCTCGCCCGCCGCCTGTGCCCGCTCGATAGCTGCGCTGTCGATGGCACTGATACCGCTGCAGGCCACATCACCCACCTGCAGACAGGCGCCGAGCAACTCATTGGCGAGGATCACCACCTTCAGGCGTACGTCATGGCCTTCCACATCGGCGGTCGGGTCAGCCTCGGCAAAGCCCAGCGCTTGTGCCTGGGCCACCGCCTCGTCGAAGCCAAGCCCTTCCTCCATGCGCGTGAGCACATAGTTAGAGGTACCGTTGAGAATGCCCTCGAAACCTACCAAGCCCGCACCCGCCAGGGTCTGGCGCGCCATGCGCAGCACCGGTGTGCCGCTCATGACGGCGCCTTCGTATTCGAACGACACATTGTTGGCCTTGGCCAAGGCCTTGAGCGCCTGGGCATGCAAGGCAATCGGCCCCTTGTTGGTGGTGACCACGTGCTTGCCCGCCTCCAGCGCCCAGCGGCAGAAGGTTGCCGCCGGCTCACCGTCCTTGGGGTTGGTGAATGTGGCCTCGGCGATGATGTCGGCGCCTGATTGCTTGATCACCGCCTCATTGAACGCCTCGGCCGAACCTTGAGGGATTTGCGCCAGCGCGCCCTTCTGGGCCGGCAGCGCGGCCAGCATGGCGGCATCCAGGCCGTCGCGGTCGATCACCGACCCCAGGAACAAGTCGGTGACACCAACGATTTTCAGGCCAAAGCCCAACTCGTGCTGCCAGCGCGCATTGCGTTCGGCGATCAGTTGGGCAAGCGCGCGGTTAACGCCACCAAAGCCAACGAGTGCAATTTTGTATTCGGTCATGGTTTGCTGTCCTGTCCAGGCAGTGGGTCGATGAGGACTAGCGTAAGAGCCGTGCACTGCCAGTTGAATATGGCAATCCGCTGTATTTATTGGCCAATCTGGCCAGTGCAAAGCGCGCACCTGCGCCAGGGCAAAACGCACAACGCCGCCTGGGCGCGAACCCAGGCGGCGTTGTGCTAGCCAATGCAAAGACGCGGTTCAGACCACCGCGGCCAGGACGAACGAAGTCACCGTGTTCTCCACCCCGGGCATGGCAGCGATTTCCTTCCACACATGGTGCACCCGCTCCGGGCTGGAGGCCTCGACGCGCAACATCAGGTCGAACTCGCCGCTGAGCACTTCACACTGGATCACCTCAGGGATCTGGCGCAGCGCATCGAGTACCGCATCACCGCGCATGCGGTCATAGCGGTAGACGAAGATCACCGCGTTGATCAACGACGCCGGCCGTCTGCCCTCACCGATGCGCAGGGTATAACCCTGAATGGCGCCGTCGCGCTCCAGGCGCTCGATGCGCTGGCGTACCGCATTGCGCGACAGGTTCACCTTCAACCCCAACTCGGCGTGGGCAATACGCGCATTGGCGGTGAGCTCGGCGAGAATGCGCTCGTCCAGGGGGTCGAGGATGCGCTTCATCGCCCAGCCTGCAACCGGGCCAACAAGGCATGAACACCGGCTAGGTCGTCAGGTGCCAACAGCGGCCCATCGCCCGCTGTGCCGACCGCACCGGCGGGCACCTCACCGTGCCAGGCCCCCAGCTCCGCCAGCAGCCCGGCAGACTTTTCGGGGGCAAACTGCCCCAGCGTGACGATGGGCGCACCGATGTTGCGCCGGTGCAGGCGCCCGGCGAATACCCCTGTCGCGGCATGAGGGTCTACTGCGCTGCCCGTTTCGTGGAACAGCGTGACAATTTCTTCGCGAATCAGCGCGTCGTCCACGGCATAGGAGTCGAACAGCATGCGCGCATGCAACCACTGGCGGTTGCCGATGCTCAGCTCGCCACACGCCTCGAAGTGCTCCATCAGTGCCCGGGTCGCCCCGCCATCGCGGTCATACAGTTCCCAGACAAAGCGCTCCAGGTTGGAGAACAGCGAAAAGTCCATGACCGGTGACAAGGTCTGGCTGGTTGAGCCACGGCTGTAGCGGTTGCAGTGGATGAACCGGTGCAAGGCATCGTTGCGGTTGGTGGAGACGATGATCTGGTTGATCGGCAGGCCCATTTTCTGGGCAATGAACCCCGCGTAGATCTCGGCAAAACTGGCCGTGGGGATGCTGAACCCGACCGGGCGTATGCCGCCACCGAGCTGCAGCGCCGCATGGAAATAGAACACGATCTGCGCCAGCACACCGACCCAGTTGGTGGAGTTGAAGCTGACCGGAATCAGCCCGGGGCATGGCCAGTCACGCAGCAGCGCCGACACCAGCGACTGGCAATCGTCAAAGCTCCCATCCACGGCCACGCAGCTCACGCTGTCGGACGCGGCACTGCGCATCACTGCCGCGCGGTCGGCGGGCGTGCCTGCGCTGGGGTATAGCGCCAACAAGCCTGCTGCGGGGCAATGCCGCAACGCTTCGATAGCCGCTACTGCGGTATCGCCGTTGCTGGCACCGACCAGCATGACCCGCTCGCACTCCGCCCCCAGAAAGTGCCGGACAAAGCGCGCCTGCAACTGCGCGGCAAAGTCCTTGGAGGACCGGGTAGGCCCATGGAAAAGCTGCAGGATCCATTCGTTATGGCCAAGCTGCTGCAAAGGCGCAATGCCGCGGTGGCGGAACCCGCGATAGCTGTCGCTGACCAGCGCCCTGAGGGTAGGCTCGTCGAGGGTATCGCCGACAAACGGTGCCATTACCCGCCAGGCCAGTTCGTCGAAGGGCAACCACGACCAACTGGCAATTTCCTGTGGGCTGAACACTGGCACCGAGGTGGGCACATAAAGCCCGCCATCGTCGGCCAGGCCAGAAAGCAATGCCGTGCGGAAATCGACCCGTGTCTCGTTGCCGCGCGTGGATGTGTACTGCATCGGTGCTCCAGATAGCTACTTAAATTAACGATGCGCCATGGCCACCAGCCAATGGCTGAACGCCTGGGCATCGGGGGACAACGCTTCACCCAGGCCGCGTACCAGGAAAAACGACTCGCTTGCCTCGATACGCTGGGCAAACGGAGCGACCAGCCGCCCCTCCTGCAGCAGGTCCTCTACCAGCGACGAGCGTGCCAGCGCCACGCCCAGCCCCAGCTCCGCCATGCGCAGGGTCGACACCAGCGTGTCGAACTGCAGGCCACTGGAAGAGTCGACCTGATCGGCGCCGACCCGCTCCAGCCAGTAGCCCCACCCCTCCTCGTAACCCAGCACATGCAGCAACGGCACACGGGCCAGGTCGCGCGGTTCGCGCAGCGGGCAACCGGCCAGCAGCGCGGGTGCGCACACCGGCACCAGCATGTCGCGGGTCAGGCGCTGCGCCTCTACCCCGGCCCACTGCCCGCTACCCCATCGGATTTCCAGATCATCTTCGGCATCCAGCTCCTTGACCCACAGGTTGCTGATGTAGCGGATGTCCACCTGCGGGTGCGAACGCCGAAAGTCGGCCAGCCGCGGGGCCAGCCAGAAGTGCAGGAACGACAGGCTGCCCCGTACCTTCAGCGGCCGACGTTGGCGTTGCCCGAAGATTTCATTGGTGCCGACCGCAAGGCGGCTGATGGCGTCCTGCACCACCGGCAGGTAGGACTGCCCTTCTTCGGTCAGCCCCAGCCCGCGCGGCAGGCGCTTGAACAGCGCCACACCCAATTGGCTTTCCAGGTGACGAATCTGTTGGCTCACGGCCCCTTGGGTAAGGTGCAGCTCTTCTGCCGCATGGGTGAAGTTCAAGTAACGCGCCGACACTTCGAAGGCTCTCAGCCAGTTCAGGGGGGGCAGGGTTTTCTGAGTCATCGGCGGCTTCTCGTGGCTAGGTTCCGGTGGCCTAGTATCACCTGCTCAGGCGGCCTCGGAACCTGGGGCGACGATTTCCAGCGGGGCCGTACGGCGGCTGCGGTACTTGCACGTCAGCCAATAGGCCAGGTAGCACCAGGCAATGAAGGGCAAGCCGAAGTACAGGGCGACCCGCTGAGCAGGGTCGAAGGCAATGCCGACGCAGGCCAGTACGCAGCAGAAAATGGCCCCCAGTGGTACGAACGGGTAGCCACGCACCCGGAACTTGAGGTCCTCGAGCTTGCCGCCGCTGGCGATGTAATGACGGCGGAATGCGATCTGGCTGGCCGCAATGCTGATCCACACCACCACCACGGCCAAACCTGAAATCGACACCAGCGCCAGGTAGATGGTGTCGGGGGCAAACACACTGCTCAACAGCGAAGCCATGCCGCCAGCCATGCTCAGCACGATTGCATTGAAGGGTGTGCCGCGGCGCGACAGCGTGGCGTAACGGCGGGGCATGTTGCCTTGATCGCTAAGGGTCCAGAGCATGCGCGAAGCGGCGTAGAGGCCGGAGTTGGCGGCAGACAGCAGCGCGGTGATGATGACGAAGTTCATGATATCGGCCGCATACGGGATACCAATCATCGCAAAGACCATCACGAACGGGCTTTCAATAACCCCGGCCTGTTCACGCGGCAGCAAGGTGGCCAGTACAAAGATGGTGCCGATGAAGAACAGCGCCAGGCGCAGGACGGTGGTGCGAATGGCCTTGGGGACGTTCTTTTCCGGGTCTTTGGTTTCGCCGGCAGCGATGCCGATCAGCTCGGTACCCGAGAACGCGAAGGCCACTGCCAGCAGGGTCATGGCAATTGACCAGAAACCGGTGGGGAACAACCCTTCACGGGTGAAATTGCCCAGCCCTGCACTGTGCGCCTGCTGGATCTCGAAGCCACCCAGAATGGCCCCGCCGCCCACCACCAGAAAGGCGATGACGGCCAACACCTTGACCAGTGACAACCAGAATTCGGTTTCGGCGAACGATCGCACCGAAATGATATTGCTGATGAACACCGCGGCACCGAACAGCGCACTCCACATCCATACCGGCGTGTCGGGGAACCAGCGTACCATCAGGATGCCCGCGGCGGTGAATTCGGAGCCGATGGCCACCGTCCAGGTCAGCCAGTACATCCAGGCCACCATGTAACCGGTGCCCGGGCCGAGGTAACGCGTGGCGTAACTGCTGAACGAGCCGACTTCCGGCATGTGTACCGCCAGCTCGCCCAGGCACATCATGACCAGGTACACCATGATTGCGCCGAGTATGTAGGCGATAACCGCGCCCAACGGGCCGGCCTGGTTAACGGTGTAGCCCGACGTGAGAAACAGGCCGGTGCCTATCACACCGCCCAGTGCCAGCATGACGATGTGGCGGGTTTGCATATCCTGCTTGAAGGTATGCGCCGAGGCATTTCTAGTTGTGGTTGTCTGCACGGACATTGTGGGTTACTCATGAAAGTTGGCGGGCAAGGACGTAGCAACGACCTCGTCTTGGCAGAGCGAATCGAGTTGCCTTGCATATTGTTTTTGTTCGACTTCATGAAGTGGCACCCACCGCACGGGTGGGTGCTACGCGCCAGCCTCAGGCCTGCACCGGGCGCTGGCAGGCGTCTGCGTCAGCGTGCAATTCCTTTGCGACGGCCAGTTCCTCACGCACCGATGCACAGGCCTGTGCCAGGTCCGCCAGCAGGTCATCGGTTTCCTCGATGCCCACTGAAATGCGCACCAGCCCTTCGGAAATGCCCAGCGCCAGGCGCTCTTCCAAAGTGTTCTCGACATGGCTGGTGGTGCGCGCCGGGCCATAGATGGTTTCTACCGCGCCAAGGTTGCCGGCCCGGTGGGCATACTTCAGCCGCGGCAGCAAACGGGCCACGGTCGGCATGCCGCCTTTCAGCACGAAGCTGACAATGGCGCCAAACCCGCGCATTTGCGCCTTGGCAATGGCATGCCCGGCATGCGCCTGCAAACCTGGGTAGTTCACCGCTTCAACCAACGGCTCGGTGCTCAGGTAAAGGGCCAACGCCATGGCACTGGCTTGCTGCTGGCGCAGGCGCACTGCCAGGGTCTTGATACCGCGGATGATCAGGTAGGCCGAGAACGGGTCCAGCGCCGCACCGTTGATTTCCCGGTAGTGCCGCACCTGGGCCATCAATGCCTCCGCGCCGCACACCACCCCACCCAGCACGTCACCATGCCCGGACAGAAACTTGGTTGCGCTGTGCACCACCACATCCACGCCCAGCGCCAGCGGGTTCTGGTTCAGTGGCGTGGCAAAGGTGTTGTCGGCCACCACCAGCGCCCCCACCTTGTGCGCAGCGGCGCTCAGCCGACGAATGTCCAGCACCTTCAGCGTCGGGTTGGTGGGGGTTTCCAGGTAAAGCAGGTCGCAACCGGCGGCAATCTCGCGCTCCAGCGCTTCAGTGTCCAAGGTATCGCACAGGCACACTTGCACGCCCATGCGCGGCAGGAACTCTTCGAAGATCTTGTTGGTGCCGCCATAGCTGTCGCGGGTCGACACCACGCGTTTGCCGTTGGACAGGAAGGTATGCAGCACGGCACTGATGGCCGCCATGCCGCTGCTGAACGCGACTGCCGACTCGGCTTGCTCCAGTTCGGCCAGTTTTGCTTCCAGCGTGGCGACCGTGGGGTTGCTCATGCGGCTGTAGATGAAGCCCGGCTGCTTGCCCTGCGCCACGTCGTACCAGGCATCGATATCGTTGTAGCCATAAGCGGCGCTGACCACGATCGGGGTCTGCGTGGCGTTGTACGGGTGCTGTACCTGTTCCCCGCTCCACACGACCCGCGTCCCCACACCGGCCGCAGCATTGCCCTCGATTTTTTCGTTGTTGTTCATATCCGGTTCCCGCCCAGCTGAGTTGTGTACACCGATGCAGCATCGGCCTTCAGCGGACTATAGGGAGATGACGGAGGCCTGAAAAACGATGGAATCCGGGTCTGACTGGCGTTTTTTTTAATGGCTGCGGGCCGGGCGCTGCAAAAGCCGCCCGGCCACGTGGGCGCTTAGGCCAGGTTGCGTTTCAGCTCGGCGATGTGCTCCGGGCCGATGCCACAGCAACCGCCGACCATGCTGGCACCGCGCGCACGCCAGTCCTTGGCCCATGCCAGGTAACCCGGCGGATCGAGGTCTTCGCGCAGTTCGTCCAGGCCATCGTTGGCAGTGGCTTCTTTGGGCTGCGGCGGGAAGGCGTTGGCATAGGCACCGATGGCAATCTCGGCGTTGTGCCGCTCGATGACGGAGCGCGCGACATCAATGGCGGCGCCGATCACTTCCGGCTGGCTGCAGTTGAACAACACCGCAGCCACCCCCAGGCTGACTGCGGCTTCGATGGCGTCGGCCACCGGTTCACCGGAACGCAGGCGCGGAACGTCGTCGACGTCCTCGTCCTGCAGGGTGAAGGACACCCAGAACGGCCTGCCGTCTGCCGGCAAATGGCTATGAATGGCCCGCACTTCGGCCACGGAACTCTGGGTTTCGGCCAGCCACAGGTCAACATGCGGGGCCAGGCCCTGGAGCAACGGGGTCAGCACCTCTGCCACACGCTCGGGCTGGAACAGGTCGGGGCGGTAGGACCCGAACAGCGGCGGCAGCGAACCGGCCACCCTGACCGGGTGCGCGCCGCTATCTGCCGCATGCCGCGCAAGCTGGCCGGCGATATGGGCCAGCTGTCGCCCTTCGGCGGCAAAGCGTTCTTCACCGATGTGGAACGGCACTACTGCATAGCTGTTGCTGGTGATGACCTGCGCACCCGCATCGATGAAGGCTGCATGCACGCCCACGACCGCCTCCGGCGCCTCGCTCAGCGCCAGCGCCGACCACTCGGGCTGGCGAAACGGTGCACCGCTGCGCTGCAGCTCTCGGCCCATGCCACCGTCCAGAATTACCATCGTTCGCTCTGCCATATAACTTCTCTGAAGGTTCTTATGAATAAAATTCATTATGGGGATTAGGGTTATAACTATTAAATACCCTATCACCCATTTGCCCAACATATCAGGTATGTACATGCGATTTTCTTCTCTGCTGGGTGCGGGCCTTGTACTGCTCGCAACTGCCACCCAAGCCTTTGCTGGCGCCACGTTGGAGCGAGTTGAATCGCGCAAGGAAATGGTTAACGTGCTGATGGAAAGCTACCCGCCGTTTTCCTTCCTCAATGACCACAACCAGCTCGACGGTTACGACGTGGACGTGGCCAAGGCAGTGGCCGACAAGCTCGGCGTCAAGCTGCGCCTGGAAACACCGTCCTGGGACGTGATTGCCGCTGGCCGCTGGAGCGGGCGCTACGACATCTGCATTTGCTCGATGACCCCGAGCAAGGCGCGCGCCGAGGTATTTGACTTCCCCGTGGAGTACTACGCATCGCCCGCCGTGATCGTGGTCAATGCCTCGGATGAGCGCATCCATGGCGCCAAAGACCTGGAAGGCCGCAAGGTGGGTTCGATCAGTGCATCGAGCTACGAAAGCTACCTGAACAAGAACCTGGTCATTGAAGGCAAGGAAGACCAGAAGATCGATTACCCGTTCGACTTCGTGCAGGCTGCGCCCTATGACACTGAAAACGTCGCCTTCCAGGACTTGGGCCTGGGCACTGGCGTGCGCCTGGACGCCATTATTACGAACCTGGTGACCGCGCAGCCGCGCCTGCAGCAAGACAAGCGCTTCAAGCTGGCCGGTGCGCCGCTGTATGAAGAGCCCAACGCGGTAGCCATCGAAAAAGGCGACCCTGAGTGGGATGCCAAGGTGCGCCAGGTGTTCGCCGAGCTGAAGGCTGATGGCACCCTGGCCAAGCTGTCGCAGAAATGGATTGGCGCCGACATCAGCAAATGAGCACCTTCCCTCCCTCCCCCAAGCCCGTGGCAAAGCCTGCGGGCGCCGGCCTGTTCGGCTTTCGCACCCGGTTACTGCTGACCTGGCTGGCGCTGTTCGGGCTGTTTGTCGCCTTCTTCCTCAGCTTTGACCTGAAGTTCGCCATCATTCTGGAGAAGTTTCCCAACCTGGCCGGTTTCAAGCTGGGGCCCAATGGTTTTCTGCAAGGCGCCGCTCTGACCCTGTTCCTGTGCCTGTGCTCGATGGTGGTATCCGTGCTGCTCGGCTTTGCCGCCGCGCTGGCACGGTTATCCAACAGCGCGGTGCTGGTGGGTGTGGCCAGCTTCTACACCTCGTTCTTCCGTGGCACGCCGCTGCTGATCCAGATTCTGCTGATCTACCTGGGGCTGCCGCAGGTGGGCCTGGTACCCGGCGCCATCAGCGCCGGCATCATTGCCTTGTCGCTGAACTACGGCGCCTACCTGAGCGAAATCTTCCGCGCCGGCATCCTCGGCGTGGCCCGTGGGCAACGTGAAGCAGCATTGGCGCTGGGCATGCGCACGCCGCAGATCTTCTGCCACATCATCCTGCCCCAGGCCATGCGGGTGATCATTCCGCCCACCGCCAACCAGTTCATTTCGATGCTCAAGGACTCGTCGCTGATTTCCGTGATGGGGGTTTGGGAGGTGATGTTTCTGGCGCAGTCGTATGGGCGATCGAGCTATCGCTACCTGGAAATGCTGACCACCGCCGCCGTGATCTACTGGGTGCTGTCGATACTGCTGGAGCTGCTGCAGGCGCGCCTGGAACGGCATTTTGGCAAGGCTTATCAGCGCTGAGGGCTGCACGGCTCGTGCAAAACCGACAGGCCTGACCGCGCCCCATGCAGGAGCGGCCAGGCTACGCGTAAGTGAAAATAATCAGCGCGGTGGCCAGCAGGATGTGAATGACCAACAGACTCACCAGCAGTCGTCTCATGCTTGAGGGGAAACGTTTGACTTCATCGAAGTCAATCAACCCCCTGCGCACGAAGAGGCTCGGCATAGCCAGCACCATGGAGATCAAACCCGTACGCATAACCTTGCCCAGAAGGCCTGCATGTTGAAACGTGATTTTATTGCCGGTCACGAAGCTACAGCGCGTTAGCAACGACTCGTAGTACTCAGTGTATTTATGTGCGATGAAACACTGTACGACCATCGCCAGCATCATGGGGGCAAGAATCAAAATCGCAATTAGCCCAGGCTCAACTTCATTCATTCCGATACTTCATTGAGATGCGGGTCCGAGCAGCTGGCTTCCAGCCGCTTGCAACTCGCGCTGTCGATAAACTTGGTGAAGGAGAAGTTAGTCAAGGTGGTACGTCCCTATGTTGCACCGCCGAAAGAGCTTGCGGTTGCCGACATGCTTTGATTGACGCCGAAGTTGTGGCCATTGATCTCGATCCAGTTGGTGTACTGCTCATCCAGCGCTTCGCCAGCGATGTCGTCGATTTGGATGAAAGCGTCGAAAGCCATGCCTACCTCTCCTTGGTAATGGTGGGTCTGAACCCCAATGAACGGGTGTGACAGGTACGGAGGCAAAGTGTTCCCCCACTGCCCGAGCCGCCACACCCGATGCATGACGCTTCAAGCCCTACAGCGCCTTCATCTCGGCAATATCCCTCGCCACCTGGTCTGCAGAGTGGTCGAACATCGCCTGTTCCTGCGCATCCAGCGGCAACTCGATAATCCGCGCAAGCCCCTTCTCTGCCAGTACACAGGGCACACCCATGGCGATATCCGTTCGCCCATACTCGCCCTCAAGAATCGCCACCGCCGGCAAAATACGGTTCCGCCCATTGGCGATCGCATCGACCATCTGCGCAATGGCCACGCCCGGTGCATCGCAGGCGCTCCCCGTCTTCTTCAACCCCAGAATCTCGCCGCCGCCCTTTCGGGTGCGCTCGACAATCTGTTCGATCTGCTCGCTGGACAAAAAGTGCGACAACGGCACCGAGCCGATCTGGCAGTAGCGCATCAGCGGCACCATGCTGTCGCCATGCCCGCCCAGCACCAGCGCCGTGATATCCCGTGCAGAAAACCCGGTTTGCTCGGCGATGAAACACTTCATGCGCGCGGTATCCAGCACCCCCGCCTGCCCGAACACCTTGTCGCGCCCTAGCCCGCTTACGCGCCAGGCGCGGTAGGTGAGCACATCGACCGGGTTGGACACCACCAGCACCGTCGCAGTCGGCGCGTGGTGCTTGATATCCGCCATGATGCTGTCGAGGATCGGCAGGTTGGTGCTCAATACATCCTGGCGCGACTGGCCGGGCTTGCGCGGCACGCCCGCCGTGATCACCACCAGCTCGGAACCCTCCAGCATCTCGGCTTTGGCCCCGCCGTGAACATGGGTATCGGAACCTGAATCCACAGCCGCCTGCCAAACGTCCAGCGCCTTGCCCTGCGCCAGTTCACCCTGCACGTCCATCAACACCAGCTCACGGCACAACTCATCGCGGGCGATGATCTGCGCCGCCGCCTCGCCGACCAGGCCGGCACCCACAATCGTTAATTTGTTCACCAGACACCTCCCAGCGGCGCGCGCCACCAGGAACACGCCTGCGTATAGAGAGAAGTATTGCCTGCCGGGGCTAAATGGCCACCCAAGACGATGCGACGACCTTCACTTGACAGTATTCCACGGCAGCGCAAATACTTTGGCCAGATTCATATAGATGACCATACAACAAGGTGAATCAACCAATGAACATGCTGCCCAAGCGCCCCGTCGCCACACCACCGCCCACCGGCCTCAGCGCCACGCCTCCCTGCTGCCCATCTTCCGTTACCAGATGCCCGCCTGTGAGCGGCAGCTAGCGCAACGCCGCGTTCCCTTCCTCGCAACCGTAGCAGCCACAACGGCAGCCACCTGGGCATGCCCCGTGGAAACGCCCGTCACGCCTTCAAACCCTGAGTGCAGCCCGAGCGCCAGCCCAACCGAGATTCTTTGAATGACTCCCTTAGATATACAGCTATTACTGACGGCATTGGCCAGTGTTCTGGTGCTGGTGGCGCTCATCGTTTCGCGCCTGAAGATGCACCCGCTGCTGGCCTTGCTGGTGGTGTCCATTGGCGTGGGCTTCGCGACGCATATGGCGCCAGGCAGCATCGTCGCCCACCTGCTCACCGGTGCCGGCAAGACACTGGGCGCAGTGGGGGTGGTGATTGCGCTGGGTGCAATGCTCGGCAAGATCCTGGCTGACGCTGGCGTCACGGAACAGGTCGCGGATGTCATCCTCAAGCGCACCTCCGACCGCATGATCCCTTGGGCCATGATGCTGGTTGCCTTCGTCATTGGCATCCCCATGTTTTTCGAAGTCGGCCTGGTGATCATGCTGCCGCTGATATTCAGCGTGGCGCGCAAACTGGAAAGCAAGGCGCGCTTCAAAGGCTCGGCGTATGTGTATGTAGGTGTGCCGGTCATTTCGGCGCTTGCCGCCATGCACGGCATGGTACCGCCGCACCCAGGCCCCCTGACCGCCATTGCCGTGCTCAATACATCGGTCGGGCCCACCATGCTCTATGGCTTCCTTGCCGCCATTCCGGCAATGATCCTGGGCGGCCCGCTGTACGGCATGTTCATTTCACCGCGCATGAACACGCGGCCCGATCAGGCATTGCTGGACCAGTTCACACTGGCTGAAAAAGCCGATGGCCAACCCCGCCCCGGGGTAATGGTCGGCATGCTGGCCGCATTGCTGCCGGCCATCCTGATGCTGGTGCATGCCGTCGCCGAGATGCTGCTGCCCAAAGGCAATGCGCTGCTGGAACTGGCCAGTTTCCTGGGCAACCCGCTGATCGCCATGCTGCTGGGCGTGCTGTTCGCCGGCGCCAGCCTGGTGCTTGCGCGCGGCGGCGACGCCGAACAGCTGCGCGATGCACTGGGCAAAAGCCTCAAGCCGATCGCCTCGATCATCATGATCATTGCCGGTGGCGGTGCCTTTCAGGAGATGCTGACCAGCGCCAAGGTTGGCGATGCCATTGTGCACCTGACCCAGCAATCTGCCTTCCCTCCCCTGATTCTGGGGTGGCTGATCGCGATGTTGCTCTCGGTGTCTACCGGTTCCGCCACGGTCGGTATCGTAGGGGCTGCCGGCTTGCTGGCGCCGCTGGCAGGTGCAGACCCCAGTCTCAACCTGCCTTTGCTGGCCTTGTCCATCGGCTGCGGTTCGCTGTTCTTCAACTATGCGAACCATGCAGGCTTCTGGATGGTGAAGGAGTCGTTTGGCATGACCATGGGCGAAGCCACCAAGACCATCTCGGTGGTGCAGTCCATCGTGGCGGTGGTTGGCTTGATCGTGGTGTTACTGCTGAACTCGGCCATCACCATAGGTTGAACTTGAGTCAACGGGGGCTGCGCAGCAGCCCCAATCTGGCCCCACCCTCGAGCAACGATCTGGCCTAACGCTGCAGATCCTGCTCGCTTCGTTCCATTACCTTCCCACACTGCTCACTGGCCAACCGGCTGATGATCCGGATCGCCTGATGGATACCGGCCGTGTTGCGAAAGCTCAGACGCGGGTTGTGTTCGCACTCGAGCATTTCGTCGTGCTGGACCAGGGCCTCGCCTAGCAGTTCGAGGGTCCAGGCGTAGCTTTGGATGGTGGAGAGGCGTTCTTGGTCAGACATGGCGGGCCTCCGATTGGACGGAGGTGAAGAAAGGTTTGCCGACGGTGAGCTCACTCTGCGCCGCCGAAGAACAACGGCGGCGAACGGATACGCGGATCTGTAACGGGTTTACGGTGGTCATGCATGAGTTCCTTTCGTGATGGAACTGCCACCGCTCGCGGCCAAGCAAGTTAAGGTGGCAGCAGTACGCGGGTTGGCCGACCGGGACGAAAGGAGCCCGGCACACCCGAAGGTGTCCCGCGCACCGCCGCCATAACGCAACATCGCGGGCACAAAAAAAGCGCCTGCGATGAAGATTGGGCGCTGATGCGCCTTTCGATTCCGACCGGCCAAGGTCGCATCGCCGATGCTTCGGCGACGTAGGGACTTTATTCCTGGGTGGCTGTTTTCGCAAGTTTCTCGGGGCACGAATAGCCAACGCGCGCCGTAGGAAAACGGCTTGCCACAGGTCACATGCACTTCCCAGGATAAATGCGGTCCGTGTAGGAGCTGGCTTGCCTGCGAAGGGCTGCGCAGCAGCCCCATACCCCGATATGACTGGAATAATCCTTCAGTGGCCTTAAGCAGACTAGGCCAGGCGCAACATGCGATACCTGGCCCAATCAACACCCTCGCCTACCCCTCCAACTCCTGGCCATCGCGTTCCAACACCTTCCCACACTGCTCACTGGCCAACCGGCTGATAATCCGAATCGCTTGATGAATCCCAGTTGTAGTTATTCCTGACTGCTTTTCCGTGCCCGTGACGATGCCGGCCTCGACACTGCCTTCTTAGCTTTGGCTGCCGCAGGGCTTTTTCCTCGTTTCGGTCCGGCCACCACGTAGGAACCGGCCTGCGGCGCGGCCACAGCGTTTGGCCCACCAGCCTTCAACGGACCGACATTGTTGCCGACGAGCGTTGCAGTGGGCTTATCTTTGGCAGTCATCACCATACCCATCCGCACACCGAAGAGACGCAGTACGGCCTCCAAAGTGCTGAGCTTCGGATTCGACTTCCCGCTTTCCAGTTCGTACAGGCTTTTCGTGGACATCTTGCACATGGC
The DNA here is from genome assembly GCF_046230975.1 of Pseudomonas sp. KCJK9058. NCBI lineage: Bacteria > Pseudomonadati > Pseudomonadota > Gammaproteobacteria > Pseudomonadales > Pseudomonadaceae > Pseudomonas > Pseudomonas sp. KCJK9058. The sequence goes on along the minus strand of NZ_JBJJLR010000059.1, from coordinate 3,987 downwards.
CGCGAAGGTCTCTTGGTCAAGCCCGGTGACTTCGAGTCGTAGACGGCGGATGGATGCCCCAATTGGATCGAGCCCCGCCGCGTTGCGCTTGACGATATCCTCTACGAGCTGGGCGCGCTCTTCAGGCTGTAGTTTTTTCATCGCAGCCCCCACTCCACGAGTCGCTTGTCCAGGTTATTCACGGGTAGAGAGGCTGCATTGCGCATCGATTCGGGCGCATCGGTCAGCAAATCGGGCAACGCCCTGAATGCCTCAGCCGCATGCATCAACCGTTGCAGCAGGACATCGGGATCAGTGTAACCAACAAGCTCAGCGCAGTTGTCGCGCCAATTAGAAGACCCCTTGCGCTCTGCCGCCCACTTCGTCGTACGTGTGATGCCCTCTTCATCGAGGATCATTGGCGCGAGGTCATAGATTGGCGCCAAACAAAACCTCCCACCCACACGCATGATGGAAGTGTTGCGGCCGTGGTTATCGGTGTTCCCTAGAATGCGGTTCAGCAGATCGCGCCGCACATACTCGAACACCAGGTCGTCCACCTCATCCTGCTGGCCGTTATCGATCCATAGGCCTACCAGTCGGTGAACCACTTCGGCATGCGCCATCGGATGCGCGTAGCCGGTAATACCGCAGATCGAGTACACCGACTCCAGCGGTATCCGCTCCACCACGCCATCCACTACTCGGCGATCAAATCGTGGCATCCAGAGGCTTGGCTTCACTGCCTCTTCAAGCGCCAAACCATCAGTGGGAACCGTATCAAGGCCGAGGGCAGCAACCGCCTTGTAGTAATGAAACTCTGTTCGCAGGATGTCTTGGTCGCGCTCGCCGCCTCGATTACGCGCGAACTTGATCAGCCAGTGACGGCACGCCTGGTCATCCGGGAGCATCGCATCAGCGTACAGAGCACCGCTGTGGGCTTCGGTCATGACCAGCTTGGGGGCTTGCCCGTTGGCACCGGTAGCACCGCCCAACGCCGCGCCGGTTTCATAGGCGTACTCAAGAAATTCGTTCGTCCTGTCCACGACCTCAGCACGCGCGAAAGCCTCGCTCCGATCCGGCTGAAGGCCTTCCACCGATTCCTTGATGCGCAGGTGCCCAATAGGCGCCGGCGTGAAGCGCTCCAGAAGGTAAAGCCCCATTTCCACACCTTCGGGCTTAAGGCGCCCGTAGCGGGATTCAAGAGAGTCCTTGGCAGCACCAGAGGGAATGATGTCGTAGAGGAATGCTGGATACCCTTTGACGTCATGGTGGTCCCAGTTCAACGGAAGGTTAACACTTAGGGCGAGTTCGCAACGATCTTCCATGCGATCAACGTTCGCGATGATGTAGTCGCCGTCGTAGGCGACAAGGCACCTTCCATCAGCAACACGCTCGGGGTTCTCAACCGTGAGTGTCGCTGCATCGCGCCATGCACCATCGGAGAAAGCCTGGATCGTGAGTCTGAGCGGCATCGGGACACCATTAACCAGTACTTTAATGCTGATTATCATAGTGCGCATGGCAGGAATCGGCAATATTTTGCTGATTAAAAGCTTAAGCACGGATAAAACCGGCATCACACTACCGATTATGCATTCAGAGCGCGCGGGAGGGCGGGCTAGAGGTCGTTGCTGCGCCTGGAAGGCAGGAAGTGTGATTCAACCTTTGGGTTATAGGACCATGTTTAATTGCGTTGGGTAGGTGGTGGATGGCACGGGCTTCGCCCGCGTTCGCGGGTAAACCCGCTCCTACAGGGGGGTGGAACGGCTACGCCTTGATGAATCCATAGGTCACCCACATCCAAGCGAAGCCAAAGGCCGTCAGCCACGTGGATACCTGTAGAGCCAACTTAAGTTTTGCAGGGAAGTTTTCTAGTTCTTCGATGTCCAGATGCCCTTGGCGCATATGTACGCCAGGCCAAATGAGTATTCCACAAAGAAACGTTATCAGCAGCCACCGAGCGCCAAAGCGCCGCGTGCCCAAAAACAGTTTCATTTGCTCCAGGCCAGGATGACTTTGGATAGCCGAGGTTGCAACCGTGAAATTTCTTGTACCCGCGATGAATGCACTGACCGCACAACCGGCCAACGCGATCACGAACGGACACGCCAGCATTATCCACTTCAGCCACACGGGCCAACTCTCGAACTCAGTCATAATGTGATTCGTAGATCAGCTCGCCCATTTGCTCGCCGCCCTCCGCACCGGCGATGCTCCCAGCAAAAGCCCCTCCCCCGACCAGCGCAATGCCACATACCGGCGCCCCGAAACCCGCGGTACCAGCAGAGAACACCTCACATACAGCGAGCGCAGTGATCCCAGCAATCTTGCCACCCACGATCCCTCCCGCCAGCCCCCCAGCGAAAGCACCTGCCTCAGACAAACGAATTTTTTTGCAGCCTTCGGTTTCCCCTGCACGGCAGGCCTCTTGGACTTTCAGATAGGAAGATGTACCACCTAAGCCAATTCCGACATGCCCACCATACCGAAGGTACTTACTAAGCTTCGCCACTTTGTCCAAATATGTGGCGTACCCAGGAATCTGCCCTGGCCCACCGGCTTTCGACCAATGATGCACAAGGCTCTTGGTCGAGATATTCAAGCTTTTTTTCAGCCGCTCGTAGGCCCCTAGATTCAGATGTTTATTTAGAAAAGTCGCCTTCAGCTGAACATCTAGCTGTTCCAATAATAGCCGTCGTTCGGCGAAGAACGATGGGCTATTCAGATGGCCATGGCGGAGAAATTCTTGCTGATGCAAACGCTCGATGTTGCCAAGTGTGCCGCGAAGCTGCCGGAGGCCGTGGTCCATCATGTCCTTACCCACCCCCATGGAGAGACTGGCGTCACTAAGCAGTCCGGCAATTTCAGCCTGATACTCCATCATGAAATCTGACTCGGCAAAATCGAGTACAGCCAAGGAACGTCGCGCGCGCTCGGCGGCCGCCATGAGTTGGCCCTCCTCCTGGGTGCAGGCATAACCGTTATCCGGATCGCCGATGACGAAGATTTCCCCTGCCTTGAACCCCTGCTCGAAAGTCGGGTTCAGGCGTTGCAGGTACGAAATGGGCAAGGTCGAATCATGGCTAGCCAGCTCCAACAGAATCTGCGGGAACGACATGCTCCGGGGCACCACATAGAATCCCGGCTGCATCTGCCCAGGCAACCCGCCAACCATGGCGGGCGAAGCCCCTGCCAAAGCGCTAGAGCTCCCAGGGCCAGCGGGTGTGAGGCTAGTGCGTACGGCAACCGGCAGCCGCGGCGGGGGCATTTCCCCTAAAGGCGCCACCACCCGGTTGCTACCCTCTGGGCAACCGCAATCAACTAACGCGCCATCCATCGCGACTGGCTGGCCATCCGAGATGAAGTGCCACACCCCTTCGACGACCTTTCCTTCCAGCCCGCAAAGTGGACAAGGTGTGGTGGGATCCCCCATCCTCAGGACCATTCGTCCCTCGTCGAGGTAACCTTCCCCGGTGGCGATGCAAATCGCACCTGTGGTGGTCACATCACCGTCTACTGCTTGGCCAAGCCCATCCAGACTGACGCGCATTTCAGAGTCCCTTGCGAACTGTAGGAGCGAAAGAACCTAACAGCTAAGAAGGGGCAAATGAGGCCTCGAGCAGCTAACGAGACGATTCCTACGAGCAACGCGGATTTAGGACTAGGCACGACCTAACGGTTTGAGAACTAGACTCTGTCTGAAAAAAGCCGTCGTCCCCTTCCAGCCTCAGCCTGCGCAGAAATTCGAGCTCGGCCAGAACGTCAACCAGCGGCGAGTCAAAGGACGGGTTCAGTAGCTGCAGGTCGCGGTGAGAAAACTGGGGCATCTCAAAATTTTCTCTAAACGGGAAAATCATTATCTAGAAAAATTTCCGTTCTCACCCCGTAAACACTGGCCAAAACCTGATCGACAGCTAACCATTATCTAAAAATACGTCCAACCCTAAGTGGAAAACTGCGAACCATAAAGTCAAAAAGACGCAGATCCGTGGGGAAAAAAGCGGG
>NZ_JBJJLR010000058.1:0-31577 GCF_046230975.1 Pseudomonas sp. KCJK9058 | reverse complement strand
CCTGTGGGAGCGGGCAAGCCCGCGAAGAGGCCGGTACAGGACAAATAAAAAAGGCTGCCCGAGGGCAGCCTTTTACGTTCAGCGATCAACGCTTACTTGCGGTCTTTCAGAGCAACGATGTCACGCTTCTGCTCACCGGTGTACAGCTGGCGCGGACGGCCGATCTTGTACGGGCTGGAGAGCATTTCTTTCCAGTGCGAGATCCAGCCCACGGTACGTGCCAGGGCGAAGATCACGGTGAACATGCTGGTCGGAATGCCGATCGCCTTGAGGATGATCCCCGAGTAGAAGTCGACGTTCGGGTACAGCGAACGCTCGATGAAGTAAGGATCGGTCAGGGCGATCTCTTCCAGGCGCATGGCCAGTTCCAGCTGCGGGTCGTTCTTGATGCCCAGCTCGCGCAGGACTTCGTCGCAGGTCTGCTTCATCACGGTGGCGCGCGGGTCGCGGTTCTTGTACACGCGGTGACCGAAGCCCATCAGCTTGAACGGGTCGTTCTTGTCCTTGGCCTTGGCGATGAATTTGTCGATGTTCGAAACATCGCCGATCTCATCCAGCATGGTCAGTACGGCTTCGTTCGCACCGCCGTGGGCCGGGCCCCACAGTGCAGCGATACCGGCGGCGATACAGGCGAACGGGTTGGCACCCGACGAGCCGGCCAGACGAACGGTGGAGGTGGAGGCGTTCTGCTCGTGGTCGGCGTGGAGGATGAAGATCCGATCCATTGCCTTGGCCAGCACCGGGCTGATCGGTTTGATCTCGCACGGGGTGTTGAACATCATGTGCAGGAAGTTTTCCGCGTACGACAGGTCGTTGCGCGGGTACATCATCGGCTGGCCCATGGAGTACTTGTAAACCATCGCAGCCAGGGTCGGCATCTTGGCGACCAGGCGCACCGCGGAGATTTCGCGGTGTTGCGGGTTATTGATGTCCAGGGAGTCGTGATAGAACGCCGACAGGGCGCCGACTACGCCGCACATCACCGCCATCGGGTGAGCGTCGCGGCGGAAGCCGTTGAAGAAGGACTTCAGCTGCTCGTGAACCATGGTGTGGTTCTTGACGGTGCTGACGAACTGGGCCTTCTGCTCGGCATTCGGCAGTTCGCCGTTGAGCAGCAGGTAGCAGGTTTCGAGGTAGTCGGACTGTTCGGCGAGTTGCTCGATCGGGTAGCCGCGGTGCAGCAGGATACCTTTGTCGCCGTCAATATAGGTGATCTTCGACTCGCACGAGGCAGTCGCCATGAAACCTGGGTCGAAGGTGAAGTGACCAGTGGCCCCTAACCCGCGGACGTCGATTACATCAGGACCAACGGTGCCGGTTAAAATGGGCAGCTCGACGGGGGCAGCGCCCTCGATGACCAACTGCGCTTTTTTGTCAGCCATGTGGCCTCCTATTAATGCTTGAAATCATCAGACAGACCCCCCACGCAGGGCCCGCACCACTATAGAGGGATAAATTCAGATGTCAATTTGCCTAAAGGCTTGTTGAATCAGGCATTCAAGCCTGATTTTTCCCGAAATTCTCGCCCATTTACGCCTTTTGTTCATTAAAGGCAATGCGCTATTTGGGCTACCCCGTCACGTTGTCATAAGCAGCCTAACTGTCTATACTCGGCACCCGACCGCCAGGGGCTTGCAAGCCCGAACTGCTGGGGGTCGCCGTTCCCTGGGTGGTGGGTACCTGACCAGTACACTTACCAACAACTTTGCCCTGATTCGCTAGGGGCTCTTCAGTGTGAAAAAAGCCGTGAAAAGCCAACGACCTGTAAACCTAGACCTAAGGACCATCAAGCTCCCCGTCACTGCGTACACGTCCATCCTGCACCGTATCTCCGGCGTCATCCTGTTCATCGGCCTTGCCATCATGCTTTATGCACTGGGCAAGTCGCTGGGTTCCGAGGAAGGCTTCGGTGAGGTGAAGGCGTGTCTGACCAGCCCGCTGGCCAAGTTCGTGACCTGGGGTCTGCTGTCCGCCCTGCTTTATCACCTCGTGGCAGGTGTTCGTCACCTGATCATGGACATGGGTATCGGTGAGACGCTGGAAGGCGGCAAGCTGGGCTCGAAAATCGTGATCGTCATCTCCGTGGTGCTGATCGTTCTGGTGGGAGTTTGGGTATGGTAACCAATGTCACGAACCTGTCGCGTTCGGGCCTCTATGACTGGATGGCGCAGCGCGTTTCTGCGGTCGTTCTCGCGGCTTACTTCCTCTTCCTGATCGGCTACGTGGTCGCCCACCCAGGCATCGACTACACCCAGTGGCATGGTCTGTTCTCCAACAACGCGATGCGGATCTTCAGTCTGCTGGCCCTCGTTGCCCTGGGCGCTCACGCCTGGGTTGGCATGTGGACCATTGCAACCGACTACCTGACGCCTATGTCGTTCGGCAAGTCGGCAACTGCGATTCGTTTCCTGTTCCAGGCGGTATGCGGCGTTGCGATGTTCGCTTACTTCGTCTGGGGTGTGCAGATTCTCTGGGGTATCTGATCCATGGCTAGCATTCCAACCATTTCCTTCGACGCCATCATCATCGGTGGCGGCGGCGCCGGCATGCGCGCAGCGCTGCAACTGGCTCAAGGCGGCCACAAGACTGCCGTAGTCACCAAGGTCTTCCCGACCCGTTCGCACACCGTATCCGCCCAGGGCGGCATCACCTGCGCCATCGCTTCGGCCGACCCGAACGACGACTGGCGCTGGCACATGTACGATACCGTCAAGGGTTCCGACTACATCGGTGACCAGGACGCTATCGAATACATGTGTCAGGAAGGCCCGGCTGCGGTCTTCGAACTGGACCACATGGGTCTGCCGTTCTCGCGCACCGAAACCGGCCGCATCTATCAGCGCCCGTTCGGTGGTCAGTCCAAGGACTTCGGTAAAGGTGGCCAGGCCGCCCGTACCTGTGCCGCTTCGGACCGTACCGGTCACGCGCTGCTGCACACCCTGTACCAGGGCAACCTGAAAGCGGGTACCACGTTCCTCAACGAGTACTACGCAGTTGACCTGGTGAAGAACCAGGACGGCGCATTCGTGGGTGTGATCGCCATCTGCATCGAAACCGGCGAAACCCTGTACATCAAGTCCAAGGCCACCGTGTTGGCCACTGGCGGTGCGGGCCGTATCTACGCGTCCACCACCAACGCCCTGATCAACACCGGTGACGGTATCGGCATGGCCCTGCGTGCAGGCGTGCCGGTGCAGGACATCGAAATGTGGCAGTTCCACCCGACCGGTATCGCCGGCGCCGGTGTACTGGTCACCGAAGGTTGCCGCGGTGAAGGTGGCTACCTGATCAACGCCCACGGCGAGCGCTTCATGGAGCGTTACGCGCCGAACGCGAAAGACCTGGCCGGCCGCGACGTGGTTGCCCGTTCCATGGTCAAGGAAATCATCGCCGGCAATGGCGTGGGCCCGAACAAGGACCACGTACTGCTGAAGCTGGACCACCTGGGCGAGGAAGTGCTGCACAGCCGCCTGCCAGGTATCTGCGAACTGTCCAAGACCTTCGCCCACGTCGACCCTGTGGTCGCGCCGGTGCCGGTGGTTCCAACCTGCCACTACATGATGGGCGGCGTTGCCACCAACATCCATGGCCAGGCCATCACCATGGACGCCGACGGTCAGGATCACATCATCCCGGGCCTGTTCGCCGTAGGTGAAGTGGCGTGCGTATCGGTTCACGGTGCCAACCGCCTGGGCGGCAACTCGCTGCTCGACCTGGTGGTGTTCGGCCGTGCTGCCGGCCTGCACCTGGAGAAGGCGCTGAGCGAAGGCGTGGAATACCGCGACGCCAGCGACACCGACGTCGATGTTGCCCTGAACCGCCTGAACAAGCTCAACGAGCGTACCAGCGGTGAAGACGTTGCCAGCCTGAAGCGCGAGCTGCAGAGCTGCATGCAGAACTACTTCGGTGTATTCCGTACTGGTGAATACATGCAGAAGGGTATCGAGCAACTGGCCGGTCTGCGTGACCGTATCGCCAACGTCAAGATCAACGACAAGTCCCAGGCCTTCAACACCGCGCGTATCGAAGCGCTGGAGCTGCAGAACCTGCTGGAAGTTGCCGAAGCTACCGCCATCGCGGCGGAAGCCCGTAAAGAGTCCCGCGGCGCTCACGCCCGTGAAGACTTCGAAGACCGTGACGACGAAAACTGGCTGTGCCACACCCTGTACTACCCGGGTGAGAAGCGCGTTGCCAAGCGCGGCGTCAACTTTGCGCCGAAGACTGTTCCAGCCTTCGAACCAAAAGTCCGGACTTACTAAGGGTGGCTGCTATGTTGAAAGTCGAAGTTTATCGTTACAACCCGGACACCGACTCGGCGCCAAAAATGGAGTCGTTCGACGTCGATACCGGCGGCAAGGACCTGATGGTGCTGGATGTATTGGCACTGATCAAGGAAAAGGACGAGGGTTTCTCGTACCGTCGCTCCTGCCGTGAAGGCGTTTGCGGTTCCGACGGCATGAACATGAACGGCAAGAACGGGCTGGCCTGCATCACCCCGCTGTCGGCGGTGGTGAAGGGCGGCAAGCTGGTTCTGCGTCCTCTGCCAGGCCTGCCGGTCATTCGTGACCTGGTGGTCGATATGAGCATCTTCTACAAGCAGTACGAGAAGGTGAAGCCGTTCCTGCAGAACGACACCCCGGCCCCGGCCATCGAGCGCCTGCAGTCGCCGGAAGACCGTGACAAGCTGGACGGCCTGTACGAGTGCATCCTGTGCGCGTGCTGCTCGACTTCCTGCCCGTCGTTCTGGTGGAACCCGGACAAGTTCCTGGGCCCGGCAGCCTTGCTGCAAGCCTACCGCTTCCTTGCCGACAGCCGCGATACCAAGACTCAGGAGCGCCTGGCGTCCCTGGATGACCCGTTCAGCGTATTCCGCTGCCGCGGGATCATGAACTGCGTAAACGTTTGCCCGAAAGGTCTGAACCCGACCAAGGCAATCGGTCACGTACGTAACATGCTGCTGCAAAGCGGCACCTGATACAAAGCGTTGTACCTGCAGTAAGCCGAGGTGCGGGTGGTGAGCCCGCACTGAGGTAAAACCCGAACAAGGGCCCACAAAGCCCGCGTTCATTACCTATGAAGATATGAGACCAGCAGGGGCTTTCCGGGCTGGTACCCGGAAAATCAGCAGGATCCAGGTGGCGTGGTTCAGTCGCTGTTTTCGGACTTTTCCAGGTTTGCTGTGGCTCTCGCCGATCAGTCCCCTAATCGAGGGTGACCAAGCATGCAAGAAAGCGTGATGCAGCGCATGTGGGATAGCGCCCACCTTTCAGGTGGTAACGCTGCATATGTGGAAGAGCTCTACGAGCTCTACCTGCACGACCCTAACGCTGTGCCAGAAGAGTGGCGCACTTACTTCCAGAAGTTGCCAGCCGACGGCAGCACCGCTACTGATGTATCGCACTCGACAATCCGCGACCATTTCGTACTGCTGGCAAAGAACCAGCGCCGCGCCCAACCGGTTTCCGCCGGGAGCGTGAGCAGTGAACACGAGAAGAAGCAGGTTGAAGTTCTGCGACTGATCCAGGCCTATCGTATGCGCGGCCATCAGGCTGCCAAGCTCGACCCGTTGGGGTTGTGGCAGCGCCCTGCGCCCGTAGACCTGTCGATCAATCACTACGGCTTGACCAATGCCGATCTTGATACGACCTTCCGTGCCGGCGACCTGTTCATCGGCAAAGAGGAGGCGAGCCTACGCGACATCTTCGATGCACTCCAGAAGACATATTGTCGCACCATTGGCGCCGAATTCACCCACATCGTCGATTCCGAGCAGCGCAGCTGGTTCCAGCAGCGCCTGGAAAGCGTGCGCGGCCGTCCGGAGTTTTCCGCTGACGTGCAGGCCCACCTGCTCGAGCGCGTGACCGCCGGTGAGGGCCTGGAAAAGTACCTGGGCACCAAGTACCCGGGCACCAAGCGTTTCGGCCTTGAAGGCGGCGAGAGCCTGATTCCGATGCTGGATGAAATGATCCAGCGTTCCGGCTCTTACGGCGCCAAGGAGGTCGTGATCGGCATGGCCCACCGTGGCCGCCTGAACGTGCTGGTGAACACCTTCGGCAAGAACCCGCGCGAACTGTTCGACGAGTTCGAAGGCAAGAAGATGAACGAGCTGGGCTCCGGTGACGTGAAGTATCACCAGGGCTTCTCCTCGAACGTGATGACCCCGGGTGGCGAAGTGCACCTGGCCATGGCGTTCAACCCGTCCCACCTGGAAATCGTTTCGCCGGTGGTCGAGGGTTCGGTGCGCGCCCGTCAGGACCGCCGCAACGACACCGTTGGCGACAAGGTGCTGCCGATCTCGATCCACGGCGACGCTGCGTTCGCTGGCCAGGGCGTGGTCATGGAAACCTTCCAGATGTCGCAGACCCGCGGTTTCAAGACCGGCGGTACCGTGCACATCGTGATCAACAACCAGGTTGGTTTCACCATCAGCAACCCACTGGATGCGCGCTCCACCGAGTACGCGACCGACGTTGCCAAGATGATCCAGGCACCGATCCTGCACGTGAACGGCGATGACCCGGAAGCCGTGCTGTTCGTCACCCAGCTGGCCATCGACTACCGCATGCAGTTCAAGCGTGACGTGGTCATCGACCTGGTCTGCTACCGTCGCCGTGGCCACAACGAGGCTGACGAGCCGAACGGCACCCAGCCGCTGATGTACCAGCAAATCAGCAAGCAGCGCACTACCCGTGAGCTGTATGCCGAGCAGCTGATCCAGGCCGGTCGTATCGACGCCGAGCGCGCTCAGGCCAAGATCGACGAGTACCGCAACGCGCTGGACAATGGCCTGCACGTGGTGAAAAGCCTGGTCAAGGAGCCGAACCGCGAGCTGTTCGTCGACTGGCGTCCGTACCTGGGCCATGCCTGGACCGCGCGTCACGACACCCGTTTCGACCTCAAGACCCTGCAGGATCTGTCGGCCAAGCTGCTCGAGCTGCCGGAAGGTTTCGTGGTCCAGCGTCAGGTGTCGAAGATCTACGAAGATCGTCAGAAGATGCAGGCCGGTGGCTTGCCGATCAACTGGGGTTATGCAGAGACCATGGCTTACGCCACCCTGCAGTTCGAAGGTCACCCGATCCGCATGACCGGCCAGGACATCGGCCGTGGCACCTTCTCGCACCGTCACGCGGTGCTGCACAACCAGAAGGACGCCAGCACCTACATTCCGTTGCAGAACCTGTTCCCTGGTCAGCCACGTTTCGATCTGTACGATTCGTTCCTGTCCGAGGAGGCGGTACTGGCCTTCGAATACGGCTACTCCACCACCATGCCGAACGCGCTGGTGATCTGGGAAGCCCAGTTCGGCGACTTCGCCAACGGTGCGCAAGTGGTGATCGACCAGTTCATCACCAGTGGTGAGCACAAGTGGGGCCGCCTGTGTGGTCTGACCATGCTGCTGCCACACGGCTATGAAGGGCAGGGGCCGGAGCACTCCTCCGCGCGTCTGGAGCGTTACCTGCAGCTGTGCGCCGAGCACAACATCCAGGTCTGCGTACCGACGACGCCGGCACAGATTTACCACCTGCTGCGTCGCCAGGTCATTCGCCCGCTGCGCAAGCCGCTGGTCGTCCTGACGCCGAAGTCGCTGCTGCGCCACAAGCTGGCCATCTCGACCCTGGAAGACCTGGCAGAAGGCTCGTTCCAGACCGTGATCCCGGAAATCGACGCAATCGATCCGGCCAAGGTCGAGCGTCTGGTGCTGTGCAGCGGCAAGGTCTACTACGACCTGCTGGAAAAACGCCGTGCCGAAGGCCGCGAAGACATCGCCATCCTGCGTATCGAGCAGCTGTATCCGTTCCCTGAGGACGATCTGGTCGAAATCCTCGCCCCTTACACCAACCTCAAGCATGCGGTCTGGTGTCAGGAAGAGCCGATGAACCAGGGTGCCTGGTACAGCAGCCAGCACCACATGCGCCGTATCCTGGGCCGCCACAACAAGGCACTGGTCCTGGAATACGCCGGTCGCGACGCTTCTGCCGCGCCAGCCTGTGGTTACGCTTCGAAGCACGCCGAACAGCAGGAAAAACTGCTGCAAGACGCCTTCACTGTCTAACGCCTTCGCGCACCTGAAACCGAATTTAAGGAAACACAGATAATGGCTATCGAGATCAAAGCCCCAACCTTCCCGGAATCGGTTGCCGATGGCACCGTTGCCACCTGGCACAAGAAGCCGGGCGAAGCCGTCAAGCGTGACGAGCTGATCGTCGACATCGAGACTGACAAGGTTGTCCTGGAAGTACTGGCGACTGCCGATGGCGTGCTGGGCGACATCGTCAAGGGCGAGGGCGACACCGTCCTGTCCGACGAATTGCTGGGTTCGATCGTTGAAGGCGGTGCTGCCGCCGCGCCTGCCGCGGCCGCCGCACCTGCAGCGGCTCCGGCCGCTGCCAGCGCTGACGCCGGCGAAGATGACCCGATCGCTGCCCCGGCTGCGCGCAAGCTGGCTGAAGAAAACGGCATCGACCTGGCTACCGTGGCAGGCACCGGTAAAGGCGGTCGCGTCACCAAGGAAGACGTGGTTGCTGCTGTTGCCAACAAGAAGTCGGCTCCTGCCGCTGCACCGGCTGCCAAGCCTGCCGCTGCTGCCGCTGCCCCGGTTGTCGTCGCCGCTGGCGACCGTACCGAGAAGCGCGTGCCGATGACCCGCCTGCGTGCCAAGATCGCCGAGCGCCTGGTTGAAGCCCAGTCGAACATGGCGATGCTGACCACCTTCAACGAAGTGGACATGACCGAAGTCATGGCCCTGCGCTCGAAGTACAAGGACTTGTTCGAGAAGACCCACAATGGCGTGCGCCTGGGCTTCATGTCGTTCTTCGTCAAGGCTGCCACCGAAGCGCTGAAACGCTTCCCGGCTGTCAACGCCTCGATCGACGGCAACGACATCGTCTACCACGGCTTCGCCGACGTCGGTGTTGCCGTGTCCAGCGACCGTGGCCTGGTGGTGCCGGTGCTGCGTAACGCCGAGTCGATGAGCCTGGCTGAAATCGAGAACGGCATCGCTACCTTCGGCAAGAAGGCCCGTGACGGCAAACTGTCCATCGAAGAGATGACCGGTGGTACCTTCACCATCACCAACGGTGGCACCTTCGGTTCGATGATGTCGACCCCGATCGTCAACCCGCCGCAGGCCGCCATTCTCGGCATGCACAACATCATCCAGCGCCCGATGGCCATCAATGGCCAGGTCGTGATTCGCCCGATGATGTACCTGGCGCTGTCGTACGATCACCGCCTGATCGACGGCAAGGAAGCGGTAACCTTCCTGGTCACTATCAAGAACCTGCTGGAAGATCCGTCCCGCCTGCTGCTGGACATCTAACCCTCTGGCTGCGTACCGTGCCGGGCCTGGCTTCGCGAGAAGCCATGCCGCGCGGTTCGCGGCTTGTAGCTTGTAGCTGATAAGGAATCTTTTATGACCCAGAAATTCGACGTAGTGGTAATCGGTGCAGGCCCAGGCGGCTATGTAGCTGCCATCAAGGCCGCACAACTTGGTCTGAAGACTGCCTGTATCGAGAAGTACACCGACGCCGAGGGCAAGCTGGCCCTGGGCGGCACCTGCCTGAACGTAGGTTGCATTCCTTCCAAGGCGCTGCTGGACAGCTCCTGGAAATACAAGGAAGCCAAAGAGAGCTTCAACGTCCACGGTATCTCCACTGGCGAAGTGAAGATGGACGTGGCTGCGATGGTTGGCCGCAAGGCGGGCATCGTCAAGAACCTGACCGGTGGCGTTGCCACCCTGTTCAAGGCCAACGGCGTCACTTCGATCCAGGGCCACGGCAAGCTGCTGGCCGGCAAGAAAGTCGAAGTCACCAAAGCTGACGGCACCACCGAAGTCATCGAAGCCGAGAACGTGATCCTGGCTTCCGGCTCGCGCCCGATCGACATTCCGCCGGCCCCGGTCGACCAGAACGTCATCGTCGACTCCACCGGCGCCCTGGAATTCCAGGCCGTACCGAAGCGCCTGGGCGTTATCGGTGCAGGCGTGATCGGCCTGGAGCTGGGCTCGGTATGGGCTCGCCTGGGTGCTGAAGTGACCGTCCTGGAAGCCCTGGACACCTTCCTGATGGCTGCCGACACCGCCGTGTCGAAAGAAGCCCAGAAGACCCTGACCAAGCAAGGCCTGGACATCAAGCTGGGCGCTCGCGTCACCGGCTCGAAAGTCAACGGCAATGAAGTCGAAGTGACCTACACCAACGCCGAAGGCGAGCAGAAGATCACCTTCGACAAGCTGATTGTTGCCGTCGGCCGTCGCCCGGTGACCACCGATCTGCTGGCTTCCGACAGCGGCGTGACCATCGACGAGCGTGGCTACATCTTCGTCGACGATTACTGCGCCACCAGCGTTCCTGGCGTGTACGCCATCGGTGACGTGGTACGCGGCATGATGCTGGCCCACAAGGCTTCCGAAGAGGGCATCATGGTCGTTGAGCGCATCAAGGGCCACAAGGCCCAGATGAACTACGACCTGATCCCATCGGTCATCTACACCCACCCGGAAATCGCGTGGGTCGGCAAGACCGAACAGGCCTTGAAGGCCGAGGGCGTTGAGGTTAACGTGGGCACCTTCCCGTTCGCGGCCAGCGGCCGTGCGATGGCTGCCAACGACACCGGTGGTTTCGTCAAGGTCATCGCCGATGCCAAGACCGACCGCGTTCTGGGTGTTCACGTGATTGGCCCATCGGCTGCCGAACTGGTGCAGCAGGGCGCAATCGCAATGGAATTCGGCACCAGTGCCGAGGATCTGGGCATGATGGTCTTCAGCCATCCAACCCTGTCCGAAGCGTTGCATGAAGCAGCGCTGGCGGTGAATGGCGGCGCCATTCACGTGGCCAACCGTAAGAAGCGTTAATTATAAGAAACCACGGCGGGCTGCCCGTCGTGAGTCTTGCGTGCATGACTCACCGCGGAAAGTCCGCCGGACCGGATCACACGGGAAACCCGGGGTCAACGGTCACAGGTGGTGCGGCGCCACCGATGGCGCAGCGCCGAAGCGCAGTACCTAACGAAGACGGTAAAAAGCATGAATCTTCACGAGTATCAGGGTAAGCAGCTGTTCGCTGAGTACGGCCTGCCAGTTTCCAAGGGTTTCGCAGTCGACACCCCTGAGCAAGCTGCAGAAGCCTGCGACAAGATCGGCGGGAACGAGTGGGTTGTAAAAGCCCAGGTTCACGCGGGTGGTCGCGGTAAAGCGGGCGGCGTAAAGCTGGTTCGCAGCAAGGAAGACGCCAAGGCGTTCGCTGCACAGTGGTTGGGCAAGAATCTGGTTACCTACCAGACCGATGCCAACGGTCAACCCGTCTCCAAGATTCTGGTCGAATCCTGCACTGACATCGCCAAAGAGCTGTACCTGGGCGCTGTAGTCGATCGTTCGAGCCGCCGTATCGTGTTCATGGCTTCCACCGAAGGTGGCGTGGACATCGAGAAAGTCGCTCACGAAACGCCTGAGAAAATCCTCAAGGCCACCATCGACCCACTGGTCGGCGCTCAGCCGTTCCAGGGTCGCGAGCTGGCTTTCCAGCTGGGCCTGGAAGGCAAGCAAGTTCAACAGTTTGCCAAGATCTTCGTTGGCCTGGCCAAGCTGTTCAAGGATCATGACCTGGCGCTGCTGGAAGTGAACCCGCTGGTGATCAAGGCCGATGGCGACCTGCACTGCCTCGATGCCAAGATCAACATCGACGCCAACGCCATGTACCGTCAGCCGAAGCTGAAAACCTTCCACGACCCGTCGCAGGACGACGCCCGTGAAGCCCACGCTGCCAAGTTCGAACTGAACTACGTTGCCCTTGAAGGCAACATCGGCTGCATGGTCAACGGTGCCGGCCTGGCCATGGGTACCATGGACATCGTCAACCTGCACGGCGGCAAGCCGGCCAACTTCCTCGACGTTGGCGGTGGTGCTACCAAAGAGCGCGTTACCGAAGCGTTCAAGATCATTCTGTCCGACAGCAATGTCGCGGCCGTTCTGGTCAACATCTTCGGCGGCATCGTTCGCTGCGACATGATTGCCGAAGGCATCATTGGTGCAGTGAAAGAAGTCGGCGTTAAAGTTCCGGTCGTCGTTCGCCTCGAAGGCAACAACGCCGAACTGGGCGCTAAAGTACTGGCAGAAAGCGGTTTGAACATCATTGCGGCAACCAGCCTGACCGACGCTGCTCAACAAGTTGTCAAAGCTGCGGAGGGCAAGTAATGAGCGTCCTGATCAATAAAGATACCAAAGTCATCTGCCAGGGCTTCACCGGCTCGCAGGGTACTTTCCACTCCGAACAGGCCATTGCCTACGGCACCAAGATGGTCGGCGGCGTAACCCCAGGCAAGGGTGGCACCACCCACCTGGGCCTGCCGGTGTTCAACACCGTCAAGGAAGCCGTGGAAGCTACCGGCGCTGACGCTTCGGTCATCTACGTACCGGCTCCGTTCTGCAAAGACTCGATCCTGGAAGCTGCCTTTGGCGGCATCAAGCTGATCGTCTGCATCACCGAAGGCATTCCTACCCTGGACATGCTGGATGCCAAGGTCAAGTGCGACGAGCTGGGCGTGACCCTGATCGGCCCTAACTGCCCAGGTGTCATCACCCCGGGCGAGTGCAAGATCGGCATCATGCCAGGCCACATCCACTTGCCAGGCAAGGTCGGTATCGTTTCGCGTTCCGGCACCCTGACCTACGAAGCTGTGAAGCAGACCACCGACGCCGGCTTCGGCCAGTCGACCTGCGTCGGCATCGGCGGTGACCCGATCCCGGGCTCCAACTTCATCGACATCCTGAAGCTGTTCCAGGAAGACCCGAAGACCGAAGCGATCGTGATGATCGGTGAGATCGGCGGTTCGGCTGAAGAAGAAGCTGCGGCCTACATCAAGGCCCACGTCACCAAGCCTGTCGTTTCCTACATCGCCGGTGTTACCGCACCTGCGGGCAAGCGCATGGGCCACGCTGGCGCCATCATCTCCGGTGGCAAGGGTACTGCGGACGAGAAGTTCGCCGCCCTGCAGGACGCGGGTGTGAAAACCGTGCGTTCGCTGGCTGACATCGGCAAGGCCCTGGCCGAGCTGACTGGCTGGGAAGCCAAGAAGTAATACTGCTACACCCCCCACGCGCACAGAGGCCACCTTCGGGTGGCCTTTGTCGTATGTGGGGTTCGTAGGAGCGGGTTTACCCGCGAAGAGGCCGGTGCTGGCGATAGAGATTCTTCGACAGGTTTAATAGGAATTTTCACACAGACGAATGTTTCAATCCGAGGATAATGCCTGCTGTCCTCGGTCGCGCAGACGACAAACATGTACGCACATCGGACAAGCAGCACTGTGCCAGTGCGTTTGACTGACAAAACAGTTACATTACGCGTTCACTCTGTGCCCGTACCCCAAAAGGGAACGACACGCTAAACGGGTCTGGCCTATCAAGCCGGGCAGCATTTCCCCTTACCCAAAGGGAAATCCCCTCTCGAATCCCGATTTCAGCAGTGTGGTACTACCTTAAATGAAAGTTCTCAAAGGCCAGGATATCCTGGCGCTTGGCTTTATGACGTTTGCGCTTTTCGTGGGTGCAGGCAATATCATCTTCCCGCCTATCGTCGGCCTGCAGTCTGGCCCGCATGTATGGATGGCTGCACTGGGCTTCCTGGTGACTGCCGTCGGCCTGCCGGTCATCACCGTGGTCGCCCTGGCCAAGGTCGGTGGCGGCATGGATGCCCTGAGCAGCCCGATCGGCAAGTTCTTCGGTGGCTTGCTGGCTGCTGTGTGCTACCTGTCGGTAGGCCCACTGTTCGCCACCCCGCGTACCGCGACCGTGTCGTTCGAAGTGGGCGTTGCACCGCTGACCGGTGAAAGCCCGCTGGCGCTGTTCATCTACAGCCTGGTGTACTTCATCGTCGTGCTGGCCGTGTCCATGTACCCTGGCAAGTTGCTCGACACCGTGGGCCGCTTCCTGGCACCGTTGAAGATCATTGCCCTGGCCGTACTGGGCATCGCTGCCTTCGCCTTGCCCGCCGGTACCATCGGTGACGCCCAGCCTGCCTATGCCGCCGCTGCGTTCTCCAAGGGCTTCTCCGATGGCTACCTGACCATGGATACCCTGGGTGCCCTGGTGTTCGGTATCGTCATTGTCAATGCCATTCGCTCGCGCGGTGTCGAGTCGCCGAGGCTGATTACCCGCTACGCCATCATCGCCGGCCTGATCGCCGGTGTCGGGCTGGCCCTGGTTTACATCAGCCTGTTCCGCCTGGGTGCCACCAGCCACGACATCGCGGCGGACGCCACCAACGGTGCGGCGGTGCTGCATGCCTACGTACAGCACACCTTCGGCTCCCTGGGCAGCGGCTTCCTGGCCGTGCTGATCGCGCTGGCCTGCCTGGTAACCGCGGTTGGCCTGACCTGTGCCTGCGCCGAGTACTTCAGCCAGATCCTGCCGCTGTCGTACCGCGCGCTGGTGGTGATCCTCGCCGGCTTCTCGCTGCTGATTTCCAACCTTGGCCTGACCAAGCTGATCATGTTCTCGATCCCGGTGCTCACCGCCATCTATCCGCCGTGCATCGTGGTGGTTGGCCTGAGCTTCGTGAAAGACCTGTGGAACTCGCCAACGCGCATCCTGGCACCGGTGATGCTGGTATCGCTGTTGTTCGGCATGGTCGATGCGATCAAGGGCAGCAGCCTTGCCCACGTGTTGCCAGACTTCATGGCGCACCTGCCATTGAGTGATGCCGGCATGGCCTGGCTGGTACCTTCGGTGGTGACCCTGGTGGGTGCCGTGGCCTGCGACCGCATGCTCGGCAAGCCGCGCGAGGCGCTGGCCTGACCGGACAAGTCGAAGCCTGAGGGCGGCACCGGCCACAAGCCGAAGGGTGCCCGCCAAGGGTGAAAACAAGAGAGCCCCGTCTCCGAAAGGATGCGGGGCTTTTTGCTGTTTGCCTGTTTCGGCCGCTTCGCAGCAGGTAATGCATTTTTCAGTGTGCAGGTGTGCCTTTTGCCGCTTGCCAGCGTCGAAATCCGGTCCCTATCCTTTAGGCACATGGCCCTTTCGGTAACCCTGCATGAACTTCATCCAAAGCAACCTCAACAACCTGCTGGCCATCGCCTGGTTCGCCCTGTGCTGGGGTGGCTATACCCGCTATGCGATCTGGAAGGGGCGCGACACCGCGTGCCTGGCCAGTGTGCTGCACTTGTACCGCGAAGACTGGATGCGCCGCATGCTGCTGCGCGACAACCGCATCGCTGATGCCAGCGTGATCGGTAACCTGGAGCGCAACGCTTCGTTCTTTGCCTCCAGCACCCTGATCATTCTGGCTGGCATCCTCACCGTGCTCGGTGCCTCCGACCGGGCACTGTCGTTGCTGGCCGACCTGCCGCTGGTTCAGCAAACATCCCAGGGCATGTCGGAGATCAAGCTGCTGTGCCTGGCCATGGTATTTGTCTATGCCTTCTTCACGTTCAGCTGGTGCATGCGCCAATACAACTTTGCCGCCGTGCTGGTGGGGTCGGCGCCGATGATCGGTGAACGGCTGGTCAATGAGCTGGAGCGCAAGGCGTTCGCCTCCCGCGCGGCGCGGGTGCTGTCACTGGCCGCCAACCAGTTCAACTTCGGCCTGCGCTCGTATTACTTCGGCATGGCCATGCTGACCTGGTTCATCAGCCCTTGGTTATTCATGGTGGTGAGTGTGGGCGTGGTATTGATCCTGTACCGCCGTGAGTTCCATTCCGATGTACTGGAAGTGATGGTCTTCACGCCCACTGAAAGCGCCCCCACGGACGCGGGCAAGGAAAGCGCCGCTGGCAACGCTTGACCCGATCAGGGGGGCGCCGCCGGGTTGTCTAGCGGCTGCCAACCTGCGCCTGCAGCCAGGCAACTGTCGCCGGCGAGGCCTGGCTGAGGGGAATCGAAGCCTGGTGCACGCTGCCATCCCAGCCTTCCATGGTGATCCACAATTCAGCGTTGGGTCGGGTCTTGGCCGGAACCGGGACGGAAGCGCCCATGCTGTAGGGTGAACCGAAGAAGATGCTCCCGGCCGCGCGCAGGCTGCGTGGCTTACCCACCCGCAGGTAGGTGGCCTTCACTTCGCCGATACAGTGGTTGCACAGCGCCGCACTGAAACTCTTGAAATACCCGGCCGGGCCTTCCTGGCGGGGCGCCGACGCACGGAATTCGGCCAGGCGCAGGCTCCATGGGCCCACTGCGACCACACCCGCCTCACGCTCACCCAGCCCGGCTTCACCTTTGAACAACGCCTGGTCGGCAAAATACCTGGGCATGAACCCCAAGGGGATGAGTATCAGCAGGATGTTCAGGTGAAAGCGCCATTTCAGCCACAGGCGGCGTGAGGCCGAAGGTGCGTCGGTGGTGGTGGCTCGGCTCATCGGGCGGTCTCCGGCAGGTGGGCGTCTTGCGCGGCGTTGGCCGTTGGTGCGCTGCGCGGCTTGCGTTTCAGTGCGGCTGCAGTGGCCTGTGCGGTGCGCTTGCTCCAGATCAACAGGCCGCTGAGCACCATCAAGGTCAGCATCAGGCCAAAAACGAACCAGATCATCTTGACCCACAGCCCGCCGAAGTCGCCTGTGTGCAACGGGCGCATGGATTCGGTGACGAACTCCAGCGACGTGCGATCATCCAGGGTGTGCGAGGTGGCGACCACGCCTGTGTACGGGTTGATGCTGGCGCTCTGGAACATCAGCGGGTACCAGCCGCGGCCACGGATGTTGAAGGTGTCATAGGCATTGCCGGGCAGGCGCACGAAGGATGCCTCGAAGCCGGGGATCTGCGCCTTCACCGTTTCGATGGCATGCTCCAGGCTGACCAGCCGGGGCGCTTCGCCAGCCTGCAGCAGCGGTACGTCCTCGCGGGCCACCACGGCGGGGACGTCGCGGCTTGAGATCGAGATGTGGTTGTCGGCCAGCAACGCCTGGATCAGGAACCAGGTGCCGGTGATCGCGATCACGGCAATGAACCAGATCGACCAGATACCGCTCAGGCGATGGAAGTCACCCCAGAAGATGCGCGCACCTTGGCGAAAGCGCAGGGTAGGTTTCAGAAAGCCTTTCCAGAAGCGCTTGTAGACGACCAGGCCGGTGACCAGCGAGGCAAGCATCGGCAAGCCCAGCAGCGAGACCAGGTACCACCCCCACGGGTAGCCGTTGCCGAAAGGTACCAGCCACCAGCCATGCAAGGCGCGAGTGAACTGGCGGAAGTCGAAGGAAGGGCTGATGCCCTGGATCTTGCCTGTATAGGGGTTCACGTAGAGGTTCTGGGTGGTGTTGTCCGGTTGCACCACCTGCACCTGCAGCGCGAAGTGCGACTCGTCCGGGCGCATGATGTATTGCACATCCAGATCGGGGCGGGCTTCACGCAGGGCCTTGAGCACCTGGTCGTAAGTCAGCAGTGGCGCATCATCGCTCGGCTTCGCCGCGCGTATCTCCGGTTTGGCCAGCCACACCAGTTCCTGGCTGACCACTGCCAGGGTGCCGGTGAAGCAGACGATCAGCACGAAGAACCAGATGGGCAGGGCCAGCCAGCTGTGAACCAGGAACCAGAGTTTCGAGCGTGACTTTTTGGACATAGGGGCCGGTGCCTTGTGGTTTGGGTGGCTTGCGCGTCGATCCCTCGCGGTATGAGGAAAATCCCGCCGGTACCCTTATGACGCGCGAGGGCAGGCAAACCGGAAAACCGTCTGTCATGGCGAACCCCAGGCCCCCGCTGAGCCTGCCTTTGCCGGTGGCCGTGACGGGTTAATTTTCCCGGTGTTCCATCCGTTTCGTAGGGATAGCCGAGTTGTTACTCGAAACCCATGTGCACGGATGAAACCCGATGAATGTTGAGAAGTCCCTGAAGCTCGCCCGCCGTTTCATTGAGCTGCCGGTGGAAAAGCGGCGGCTGTTTCTCGAAACCCTGGCCAGCGAGGGTATCGACTTTTCACAATTCCCGATCCCTGCGGACGTCGCCGTCGACGATCGCCATGCACTGTCCTATGCCCAGCAGCGCATGTGGTTTCTGTGGCAACTGGACCCACACGGTGCCGCCTACAACCTGCCCAGTGCGGTGGTGCTGAAAGGGGCACTGGACACCTCGGCGGTACAGCGCGCGTTCGAGCAGGTACTGCAGCGTCACCAGGCCCTGCGTACTGTGTTCCAGACCCAGGGTGACGAAGTGGTGCAAGTGGTGCAGCCAGCGGCCATCGTCATTGAAGAACACGACCTTCAGGCGCTGGCCGCCGAGGCCCGCGACGCCGCCGTCGCGCAGGCGGTGCGGGACGAAGCCGGTTTGCCCTTCGACCTCCAGCAGGGCCCGCTGTTTCGCGTACGCTTGTTGAAGCTGGCGGCACAGGAGCATGTGCTGCTGTTGACCCTGCACCATATCGTCGCCGACGGCTGGTCGATGAACGTGCTCATCCAGGAATTCGTCCACGGCTACGACGCCTTGGTTCGCGGGCAGGTGCCGGTGCTGCCTGAGTTGCCGATCCAGTACAGTGACTATGCGCTGTGGCAGCGGCGTTGGCTGGAGGCCGGGGAGCAGGCGCGACAGCTGGCTTACTGGCAGGCCAAGCTGGGCGACCAGCACCCGGTATTGCAGTTGCCTGCCGACTACCCGCGCCCGCTGCATGCCAGCCGCCAGGGCCAGCGCCTGCCCATCGCGGTGCCACAGGGCCTGAGCGAGCGCCTCGCGGGCCTGGCGCGTCAGCAAGGGGTCACCTTGTTCAGTGTGCTGTTGGCCGGTTTCAAGCTGCTTTTGCAACATTACAGTGGCCTGCAGGACATCCGTGTCGGGGTGCCGGTCGCCAACCGCAATCGCGAAGAAGTCGAGGGGCTGATTGGCGTATTCGTCAACACCCAGGTGTTGCGCACCGAGCTCGACCCGCAGATGTCCGTCGCCCAATTGCTGGCCGATATCCGCGAAACCACCCGCGCGGCCCAGAGCCACCAGGATTTGCCGTTCGAGCGTTTGGTCGAAGGCCTGCAAGTCGAGCGCAGCCTCAGCCACACGCCGTTGTTCCAGGTGTTGCACAACCATCAGGCGAACGTCGCCGACATCGGCGCCTTGCGCAGCGAATCAGGCCTTGAGCTGCACGTGCTGGAGCGCCACGAGCGCAGTGTCCAGTTCGAGCTCACCCTCGATACAGTGGAGCGCGATGGCCAGGTGCAGGCCGCCTTCACCTATGCCCGCGATTTGTTCACCACGGCCACCATCGAACGTATGGCGAGCCATTGGCTGAACCTGTTGCAGGCCATGGCCGCCGACCCGCTGGCGGCCATCGGCGATTTGCCGCTGCTGGGTGCCGGCGAGCGGCAGCGGCTGCTGCAGGCCAGCCAACCGGCCGCCAGCGAGTTCGCCGTCGACAACATACTTGCGCTGTTCGCCGCGCAGGTGGCGCAGCAGCCGCAGGCCCCGGCACTGGTGTTCGGCGACCGGCAACTGAGCTATGCCGAACTCGATGCCGATGCCAACCGGCTGGCACACCAACTGATCGAGTGGGGCGTCGGGCCTGAAGTACGGGTGGGTATTGCAGTCGAACGGTCGGTGGAGATGATCGTTGGCCTGCTGGCCATCCTCAAGGCCGGCGGTGCCTATGTGCCGTTCGACCCCGAATACCCGCAAGAGCGGCTTGCCTACATGCTCGACGACAGCGGTGTTCAACTGCTGCTGACCCAGCAGGCGCTGCTGCCCCGTCTACCGCAGGACACACAAGTGCGCTACCTGGTGCTCGACCAGGCAGCAGAGGAGCTGGCGCGCTTCAGTACGACGGCTCCGCCTGCACAGCTGAATGCCGATAACCTGGCCTATGTCATCTATACCTCGGGCTCTACCGGGCGTTCGAAGGGTGTCACCATCAGCCATGGCGCCCTGGCCAACTACGTGCAGGCGGCCTTGCAGCGCCTGGCGCTGGGCCGGGTCGCGAGCATGGCGGTGGTTTCCACGCTGGCGGCCGACCTTGGCCATACCACCCTGTTCGGCGCACTGTGCAGCGGCAGCTGCCTGCATGTGATTGCCCTGGACATCAGCCTGGACGCCGAGCGCTTCGCCGCCTACATGCACGCACACGCCGTGGACGTGCTGAAAATTGTCCCTTCCCACCTGCAGGCATTGCTCGATGGCCCGCACCCGGCCCGGGCACTGCCGCAGCGTGCGCTGGTGCTGGGCGGCGAGGCTTGCCCCGCCG
The DNA here is from genome assembly GCF_046230975.1 of Pseudomonas sp. KCJK9058. Classification (NCBI taxonomy): domain Bacteria; kingdom Pseudomonadati; phylum Pseudomonadota; class Gammaproteobacteria; order Pseudomonadales; family Pseudomonadaceae; genus Pseudomonas; species Pseudomonas sp. KCJK9058. The sequence goes on along the minus strand of NZ_JBJJLR010000058.1, from coordinate 11,445 downwards.
GGCTGATGGCACAACTGGCGCAGCTGGCCCCGCACTGCACGCTGTTCAACCATTACGGCCCAACCGAAACCACCGTGGGCGCGCTCGCTGATGCGGTCGAGGCGCCACCGGCGACCGGGCGTGCGCCGCTTGGGCGGCCGTTGGCCAACATGCAGGCTTATGTGCTGGACGCTTCGCTGCAACCGCTGAGCACCGGTTGCCAGGGCGAACTGTATCTTGCCGGTGCAGGGGTGGCGCGAGGCTATCACCGCCGCGCGGCGATGACCGCTGAACGCTTCGTGCCCAACCCGTTCGGGGTCGCCGGTAGCCGCGTGTACCGTACCGGCGATCTGGCGCGGCAGTTGGCGAACGGCCAGGTCGATTACCTGGGGCGGGTCGACCATCAGGTGAAGATTCGCGGTTACCGCATCGAACTGGGTGAAATCACCGACACCCTCAAGCGCCAGCCCCGTGTGCACGACGCCGTGGCCGTTATCCACGGCACCGGCAGCGCGGCCCGTATCGTCGCCTACGTGGTGCCCGATAGCCAGGCCGACGCCCCGCAGGTGCTTGCCGACGTACAAGCGGCGCTGGTCAGGCAGTTGCCGGACTACATGCTGCCGAGCCGCTTCATGGCATTGCCCGGCATGCCACTGACACTCAACGGCAAGCTCGATTTACGTGCCTTGCCGGTGCCTGACGAAGGCCCGGCACAGGCCTACCGTGCCCCGCAGACCACCTTGCAGCAGCAGCTGGCGCTGATCTGGCAGGACGTGCTGAACGTCGCCCAGGTAGGGCTTGACGACAACTTCTTCGCCCTGGGTGGGCATTCCCTGCTGGCGACGCAGATCATCGCCCGGGTCCGGCGCATCCTGGGGCGTGACGTACCGTTGCGCAGCCTTTTCGAAAGCAACTCGCTACAGGGCTTTGTCGAACAGGTACTGGGCGCTGGCGCGCAGCACGTCGAGCCGATCGCAGCGGTGCCGCGTGACCAGCCCCTGGTCGCGTCGCACGCCCAGCAGCGGCAATGGCTGTTCTGGCAGATGCAGCCGCACAGCACCGCCTACCACACACCTATGGTCGTGCGCCTGCGTGGCGAACTGGATCGTGCCGCATTGACCCAGGCCTTCGCGATCCTCTGCGAACGCCATGAAGCCTTCCGCACGACGTTCGTCGAGCGCGATGGCGTGTTGCTGCAGCGCATTCAGCCTGCGGGTGAATTACCGCTAACCTGGGACCGACTGCCAGCAACGGCCGAGCTGGCACAGATACAGGCTCAGGTACTGGCCGAGACCCAGCGGCTGTTCGACCTGGGCACCGGCCCGTTGTGGCGCGCCAAGGTGCTGCAGTTGGGCGAGCAGGACCAGTTGCTGGTGGTCACCTTGCACCACATCATTTCCGATGGTGGTTCGATGAGCGTGATGGTGCGTGAGTTCGTTGCCCTGTACCAGGCCCTGCACCGGGGCGAGGCGCCGGCATTGGCCAAGCTGCCGATCCAGTACGCCGATTACGCCGCCTGGCACAAGCACTGGCTCGACCAGGGCGAGCTCCAGCGCCAGCTGGACTACTGGCGCGGGCAGCTGGGAAGCGAGCAGCCCATCCTGGAACTGCCAATCGACCACCCGCGCAGCGCGCTGAAAGACCACCGTCTGGGGCGCGTCGCGTTCGCCCTGGACAGCGAACTGGCGCAGCGCTTGCGGCAGTTGGCACGTGAGCATGAGCTGACCCTGTTCCAGCTGTTCCTCGGCGCTTTTGCCCTGTTGTTGCAACGCTACTGCGAACAACCCGATGTGCGCATCGGCATACCGGTGAGCAACCGCAGCCGGCAAGAGCTGGAAAACGTCCTGGGCTTTTTCGTCAATACCTTGGTCATGCGCGTCGAAGTCGACCCGGCCATGAGCGGCGCGGCGCTGCTCAGCCAGGTCAAGGCCACGGCGCTGGCCGGCCAGGCGCATCAGGACCTGCCGTTCGACCGCCTGGTCGAAGCCTTGAATCCGCAACGCTCGCTGGACCGCAACCCGCTGTTCCAGGTGATGTACAACCACCTCAGCATTGCCGGCCAGCAGGTGGGCAGCACCAGCCTGGCAGGTTTGCATGCCGAGGAAATGACCCTGCAGGGTGGCACCGCGCAATTCGACCTGACCCTGGAAACGCTGGAGACCGACGCGGCGATCAACGTGTCGTTCCTCTACGCTGCCGAGCTGTTCGAAGCCGCTACCCTGCAACGCATGGCTGAGCACTGGTGCAACTTGCTGCGCGGCCTGGCCGCCGACCCAGCCCAGGCTGTCGGCGAGCTGCCGTTGCTGGCGCCGCAGGAGCAGGCGGCCCTGTTGCAGGGCTGGCAACAGGCGGGGCTCGCGGCCGCGCCGGCGGCGGTTCACCAGCTGATTGCCGAGCAGGCCCGGCGCCAACCGCAAGCGGTAGCGCTGCTGATCGGCGACCAGCAACTGAGCTACGGCCAGCTTGAGGCCCGGGCCAACCAGCTGGCACACCGCCTGCGGGCGCTGGGTGTCGGCCCCGACGTGCTGGTGGGCATCGCCCTGGAGCGTTCGCTCGACATGGTTGTCGGTTTGCTGGGCATTCTCAAGGCCGGTGGCGCGTTCCTGCCGCTGGACCCCCAGTACCCGGCAGAGCGCCTGGCCTACATGATGCAGGACAGCGGCATCGACCTGTTGCTCAGTCACAGCCGGGTGCTGCCAGGCCTGGAAGTGCCGGCCGGCATGCGTACGCTGCTGCTCGACCAACGGGTTGAGCAGCCGGGCGCCGACCATGCGCCCACCGTGGCATTGAGCCCGCAAAACCTGGCCTACGTGATCTACACCTCGGGTTCTACCGGCCAGCCCAAAGGCGTGGCGGTCGCACACGGGCCGCTGGCCATGCACTGCCTGGCCACTGGCCAATGGTACGAAATGACCCCGGCGGACCGTGAGCTGCATTTCCTGTCGTTTGCCTTCGACGGTGCCCATGAACGCTGGCTGACTTCGCTGGTCATGGGTGGCAGCCTGCTGCTGCGCGACGATGAGCTGTGGAGCCCCGAGCGCACCTACGAGGAGATACGCCGGCATGGGGTGACCATGGCCGGATTCCCGCCGGCCTACCTTCAACAGCTGGCCGAGCATGCGGCGCATGCCGGTAACCCTCCACCGGTTCGTCTTTACAGCTTTGGCGGCGATGCCATGCCGCGGGCGACTTACGAGCGGGTGCAGCAAAGCCTGCAACCCCTGGTGATGATCAATGGGTATGGCCCCACCGAGACCGTGGTCACGCCGATGGTCTGGCGTACCCGCGCCGGGGATCATTGCGACAGCGCCTATGCACCGATCGGCCAGCCTGTCGGCGAGCGCAGTGCGTGTGTGCTGGACGCCGCCCTGTGCCTGCTGCCAGCAGGCGTGGCCGGGCAGCTGTACCTGGGCGGTGCCGGCCTGGCCCGCGGTTACCTGGGGCGCCCGGGGCTGACGGCCGAGCGCTTCGTGCCCGACCCGTTTGGCACCGAGGGTGCGCGCCTGTACCGCACCGGTGACCAGGTTCGCCTGCGCGCCGACGGGCAGTTCGATTACCTGGGGCGGATCGATAACCAGGTAAAAATCCGCGGCTTCCGTGTCGAACTGGGCGAAATCGAGGCGTGCCTACTGGCCTGCGCCGAGGTGCGCGAGGCCGTGGTGGTAGCCGTCGACGGCCCAAGCGGCAAGCAGCTGGCGGCTTACCTGGTGCTGGCCGATAGCATTGCCGCACACGGGCCGGCCGAGCAGCGCGAGCAGCGCGAGCAGCTGAAGGCGGCGCTGCGCCAGAGCCTGCCGGACTACATGCTGCCGACCCACTGGCTGGTGCTTGAGCAACTGCCGTTGCTGCCCAACGGCAAGCTCGACCGCAAAGCACTGCCGGCACCCGACTTCAGCGCCCTGCAGCAGGCCTACGTGGCGCCACGCAATGCCCTGGAGCAGCGTCTTGCCGCGTTGTGGCAGCGCGTGCTGAAGCTGCCGCAGGTGGGCGTGAGTGACAACTTCTTCGAGCTCGGGGGCGACTCGATCATCTCGATCCAGCTGGTCAGTCGGGCGCGTCAGGACGGCCTGCTGTTCAGTGCCCGTGATCTGTTCGAGCATCAGACCGTGGCCGCACTGGCCAGCGTTGCCCAGGTCGGCGCATGCGAGGTGCAAGCCGACCAGGGGCCGCTCAGTGGCGAGCAGGTGCTGCTACCGGTGCACCAGCTGTTCTTTGCCCAGGAGATTCCGGCACGTCACCACTGGAACCAGTCGATCCTGCTTGAACCACGGCAGCCTTTGAACGCTGCTGACCTGGACCAGGCCCTGCACGCCCTGGTCGAGCACCATGATGCCTTGCGCCTGAGCTTTGCGCCCGCCGATGACAGCTGGAAGGCGCGCTACCGCAGCCCTGCCCAGTGCGCCCAGGTGGCGCTGCTATGGCAGGCCGCGGTGGCCGACGAAGGTACGTTGCAAAGCTTGGTAGAGCAGGCGCAGCGCAGCCTTGACCTGGAGAACGGGCCATTGCTGCGTGCCTTGCTGGCAACGCTGGCGGACGGCAGCCAGCGCTTGCTGTTGGTCGTTCATCACCTGGTGGTGGATGGGGTGTCATGGCGCATTCTGCTGGAGGACCTGCAACAGGCCTACGCTGCCGTGCTTGCGGGTAACCAGCCGAACCTGCCCGCCAAGAGCCATTCCATGCAGGCATGGGCCAAGCGCTTGCAGGGGCATGCAGCGCACATGCAGGGCCAGCTTGGCTACTGGTGCGAGCAGTTGCAGGGGCGCGCCGCACTGCCACGTCGGCAGGTCAGCGACCTGGCCGCAGCCAATCAGCAGTGCCACGCCCACACGGTTTACAGCCGCCTGGACCGGGCATGGACCGAGCGGCTGCTGCGCGAGGCGCCGGCCGCCTACCGCACACGGGTCAACGACCTGCTGCTGGCAGCCTTGGTGCGGGTGATTGCCGGCTGGACCGGGCGCGACGAAGTGTCGGTGCTGCTGGAAGGTCATGGCCGTGAAGCGCTGTTCGACGACCTGGACCTCAGCCGCACGCTCGGCTGGTTCACCACGGTGTTCCCGCTGAAGCTGGCGGTGCCCAGCGAGCGTTCCCACACCTTGAAGCAGGTCAAGCAGCACCTGCACAGCATTCCCGACAACGGCATCGGTTTCGGGGTGCTGGGCCAATGGGGCAGCGCCGAGGCGCGCCAGCAACTGGGCCAGGCACCGCTGCCGGAAATCACCTTCAACTACCTGGGCCAGTTCGATGGCAGCTTCGATCAGGCCGAAGCGCTGTTCGTGCCAGCCAAGGAAGACAAGGGCGCCGATCACGACGCGCAGGCGCCGCTGGGCAACCTGTTGAGCCTCAATGGCCAGGTGTACGGCGGTGAGCTGAGCCTGGGCTGGACGTTCAGTCGCGAGCTGTTCGATAGCGCCACCCTTGAGCGCCTGGCCGCAGATTACACCCGCGAGTTGCAGGTGTTGATCGAGCACTGCTGCACACCGGGGGTGTGCGGTGTAACGCCGTCCGACTTCCCGCTGGCGCGCCTGTCGCAGACCCAGCTGGACCAACTGCCAGTGCCCGCGGCCGAGATCGCCGACCTCTATCCGCTGGCGCCGATGCAGCAGGGCATGCTGTTCCACGCCTTGTACGAGCAGCAGGCGGGGGATTACGTGAACCAGATGCGCGTCGATGTCGACGGCCTGGATGTCGAGCGTTTCCGCCGTGCCTGGGAGGCTGTACTGCAGCGCCACGATATCTTGCGCACGCAGTTCCACTGGGAACACGAGCAGGCCCTGCAGGTGGTACGCAAACACGTTGAACTGCCGTTCGTGGTGCACGACTGGCAGGTGCGCGAAGGCCTTGAGGCTGCCCTCGAGCAACTGGCGCTCGACCAGCGCCAGCAGGGCTTCGACCTCAGCCAGGCGCCGTTGCTGCGCCTGGCGCTGGTGCGCACCGGTCCGGCTCGACAGCACTTGCTCTATACCAGCCATCACATCCTCATGGATGGCTGGAGCAACTCCCAGCTGTTGGGCGAAGTGCTGCACCAGTACGCCCTGCTGGGCGACGGGCAGCCCTCGGCATTGCCACCGGTCACCAGCCGCTACAGCGATTACATCGGCTGGCTGGGCCGGCAGGACGCCGCTGCCGGTGAAGCGTTCTGGAAAGACTGTCTGCGCGACCTGCAAGGGCCCACCCGCCTGGCGCAGGCCATTGCCTACGAGGCCCAGGCCGAAGCCGAGCAGGGCTACGCCGAGCATGTGCAGGTGATCGATGCCGCCACCACCGGGCAACTGGTGGCACTGGCGCGCCAACACAAGGTCACCCTCAACACCTTGCTGCAGGGTGCCTGGCTGTTGCTGCTGCAACGCTATACCGGGCAGGACAGCGTCACGTTCGGGGCCACGGTTGCCGGGCGCCCGGCGGCGCTCAAGGGCATCGAGCAGCAAGTGGGCCTGTTCATCAACACCTTGCCAGTCACTGCCAGCCCGGCCCCGCAGCTGCCGTTCGCGCAATTCCTGCAGCAGCTGCAGGCGCAGAACGTGGCCATGCGCGAGTTCGAACACACCCCGCTGTTCGACATCCAGCGCTGGAGCGGGCAGGGCGGCGAGGCCCTGTTCGACAACATCCTGGTCTTCGAGAACTACCCGGTTTCTGAAGCGCTGCAGCAGGGTGCCCCGGCAGGCTTGAGCTTCGGCGAGGTCTACAGCCGCGAACAGACGCATTACCCGCTGACCTTGTCGATCAGCCAAGGGCAGACCTTACAGTTGCACTACAGCCATGCGCTGGAGCATCTGCAGCGCCCGGCGCTGGCTGCGCTGGCCGACAACTTCCAGCATGTGCTGCAGCAGTGCCTGAGCTTGCCGCTGGACAGCTGCCTGGGCGCGTTCTGCCTGGTAGCCCCTGCCACCCGCGAAGGGCTGTTGCAGCACGTCAACCAGACGGCTGCCGATTACCCGCTGCAGCACAGTTATGCCGAGCTGTTCGAAGCGCAGGTGGCCCGTACCCCGCAGGCGGTCGTTGCGCGCTGCGGCGACCGGCAGTACAGCTACAGCGAGCTCAACCGCCGTGCCAACCGTGTGGCCCATGGGCTGATTGCGCTGGGGGTCGGGCCTGACCAGCCAGTGGCATTGCTGGCGCAGCGCAGCCTTGAGCTGCTGGGCATGATGGTGGGCACCTTCAAGGCCGCCGCCGGCTACCTGCCACTGGACCCTGGCCTGCCACAACAACGCCTGAGCCATATCGTCGCCTTGAGCCGCACCCCGGTGTTGCTCTGCACCGAGGCTTGCCAGGCGCAGGCCGAGGCCTTGCTGGACGCACTGGACGAAGCACGGCGGCCGCAGCTGCTGGTGCTGGAAACCCTCGACCGGCCTGGCAGCGCCGAGCACGATCCGCAGCGCTACAGTGGCCCGCAGCACCTGGCGTACGTGATCTACACCTCGGGTTCGACCGGGCAGCCCAAAGGGGTGATGGTCGAGCAGGCGGGCATGCTCAACAACCAGCTGAGCAAGGTGCCTTACCTGGGCCTGGGGCCGGACGACGTGATCGCCCAGACCGCGTCGCAGAGCTTCGACATCTCCGTGTGGCAGTTCCTTGCAGCGCCACTGTTTGGCGGCTGTGTGCAGATTGTGCCAAACGAACTGGCCCATGATCCCGAAGCCTTGCTGCAGCAGGTGCGCGAGCAGCGCATCAGTGTGCTCGAGAGTGTGCCGTCGTTGATCCAGGGTATGTTCCAGGCCCCGGCCATTGCCGTGCCGTCGCTGCGCTGGATGCTGCCCACTGGCGAAGCGCTGGCGCCGGAGCTCGCTCGTCAATGGTTGCAGCGCTATCCCGATGTCGGGCTGGTCAATGCCTATGGGCCGGCCGAATGTTCCGATGACGTGGCGTTCTTCCGCGTCGACCTGGCGAGCACGCAAGGCGTGTACCTGCCCATTGGCAGCCCCACCGACAACAACCGCCTGTATGTGCTGGACGCCGCGCTGGAGCTGGCGCCGCTGGGCGTCACCGGAGAGCTGTGCGTGGCAGGAACCGGCGTGGGCCGTGGCTATGTCGGCGACCCACTGCGTACTGCCCAGGCCTTTGTTCCGCACCCTTGCGGGGCGCCCGGCGAGCGCCTGTACCGCACTGGCGACCTGGCCCGGCGCCGTGCCGACGGCGTGCTGGAGTACGTCGGCCGGGTCGATCACCAGGTCAAGATCCGCGGTTTCCGTATCGAGCTGGGCGAAATCGAAGCCGCGTTGCTCGACAGCGATCAGGTACGCGAGGCGGTGGTGATGGCCCAGCCCGGCGCCAACGGGCCGCAGTTGGTGGCCTATTGCGTGGCGGATGACGCTGTGGTTGCCGACGCGCTCAAGCAACAGCTCAAAGCCAGCCTGAAAGCCCGTCTGCCCGACTACATGGTACCCGTGCACTGGGTGCTGATGGCGCGCCTGCCGTTGACGCCGAACGGCAAGGTAGACCGCAAGGCGCTGCCGCTGCCGGACATGAGTCAGGCACGCCAGGCCTATGTTGCCCCGCGCAGTGAACTGGAGCAGCAGCTGGCCGCGATCTGGCAGGACGTGCTCAAGCTTGAGCAGGTGGGGATGGACGACAACTTCTTCGAACTGGGTGGCGATTCGATCGTTTCCATCCAGGTGGTCGGGCGCGCCCGCCAGGCCGGCATCGCCTTCAGCCCCAAAGATGTTTTCGAGCAGCAAACGGTGCAGGGCCTGGCGCGTGTCGCTCGGCGGGGTGCCGCTCAGCAGCAGATCGACCAGGGCCCGGTCAGCGGTGAGCTGCACCTGCTGCCGGCCCAGGCCGAATTCTTCGCGCTGGCTATTCCCGAGCGCCATCACTGGAACCAGTCGGTGCTGCTGGACGCCCTGCAGCCGCTGGATGCCGACCGGCTGGAACACGCCCTGCACCAGTTGGTGGTACACCATGACGGCTTGCGCCTGAAGTTCGACGAAAGCGAACAGGGCTGGCGCGCCAGCTTCGGCGAAGCGCACGTGCGCCACGCGCTGTTGTGGCAGCGTGACTGTGCCGATGCGCAGGCGCTGGAGGCACTGTGCGATCAGGCCCAGGCCAGCCTGTGCCTGGGCAGCGGCGACCTGGTGCGTGCGGTGCTGGTAACGCAACCGGGCGAGTGCCAGCGCTTGCTGCTGGTGATCCATCACCTGTTGGTCGACGGGGTGTCCTGGCGAATTCTGCTGGAAGACTTGCAGCGTGCTTATCGTCAATGCGTGGCGGGCCAAGCGGTGGTGCTGCCGGCCAAGACCAGTTCGCTCAGGGACTGGGCCGGGCAGTTGCAAGCCTATGCTGGCAGCGCAGGGCTTGGCAGCGAGCTGGCGTACTGGCAGGCGCAGTTGCAGCACGACCACGCCGAGCTGCCCTGCGACCACCCGGGCGCCGGGCAACAACGCCGACGTGCGCGCACGGTCAGCACGCAACTTGACCGCGAAGTGACCCGGCAGCTTCTGCAAGAGGCTCCGGCCACCTATCGTACTCAGGTCAACGACTTGCTGCTGACTGCGCTGGCGCGCGTGGTGGGTCGCTGGAGCGGCCAGGCCGCGACGCTGATTCAGTTGGAAGGGCATGGCCGCGAAGAACTGTCCGCCGACCTTGACCTCAGCCGAACCGTCGGCTGGTTCACCAGCCTGTACCCGGTGTGCCTGCGCGTCGAGGGCGAGCTGGGCGCGTCGATCAAGCAGGTCAAGGAGCAGTTGCGCGCCATCCCCAACAAAGGCCTGGGTTACGGTGTGCTGCGTTACCTTGGCAGTGACGAGCAGCGTCAGGCCCTGCAAGGCCTGGCAACACCACGCATCACCTTCAACTACCTGGGGCAGTTCGACGCCAGCTTCGATGGCGCCGGTGATGCCTTGCTGCAACCTTCACGGCTGGGCGTCGGCGCCGAGCAGAGCGCTGACGCGCCGCTGGAAAACTGGCTCAGCCTCAATGGCCAGGTCTATGGCGGTGAGCTGCGCATGGGCTGGACGTTCAGCCTCGACCTGTTTGACGAACAGACCGTGCAACGCCTGGCGGACGATTACGGGCGCGAGCTGCGCAGCCTGGTCGAGCATTGCCTGCAGGCCAACGAGGCCGGTGAACAGGGCATGACACCTTCGGACTTCCCGCTGGCGGGCCTCAGCCAGGCCCAGCTCGATGCGTTGCCGGTACCGGCGGCGCAAGTCGAAGACATCTACGCGCTGTCGCCGATGCAGCAAGGCATGCTGTTCCACTCGCTGTACGAGCAGGGCAGCGGTGACTACATCAACCAGATGCGTGCCGATGTGCAGGGGCTGGATGCCGAACGGCTGCGGGCCGCCTGGCAGGCAGTCTACGACCGCCACGAGGTGCTGCGCGCCAGTGTGCTGTGGCAGGGCCAGCAGCAACCGTTGCAGGTGATCCACAAGCACCTGGCCGTGGCGCTGGTGTACCAGGATTGGCGCGAGCGGCGGGAGCTGCCCACCGCGCTCGACCAGTTGGCCAACGCCGAACGCCTGCGCGGGTTCGACCTGGGCAAGGCGCCGCTGCAGCGCATCCAGGTCATCCGCATTGGCGACGATCGCTACCACCTGATCGATACCAACCACCACATCCTCATGGACGGTTGGAGCTATTCGCAGCTGCTGGGGGAGGTACTCGAACAATACGGCGCCCAGGCCCGCGGCGAGCCTCGCCCAGCGGCGCCGGCAGGGCGCTACCGCGATTACATCGGCTGGTTGCAGCGCCAGGATGCGCAGGCCAGCGAGCAGTTCTGGAAAGCCCGCCTGGCAGACCTGGAACAGCCCACACTGCTTAGCCGCAGCCTGGCGACCGGCGAGCCATTGGCCGAAGCCGGCATGGCCGGGCAGGGGCAGGTTGTCCTGCTGCGTGATCGCCAGCAAACCCGCCAGCTCAGCGATTTTGCCCGGCAGCACAAGGTCACGCTCAACACCTTGATGCAAGGGGCCTGGTTGTTGCTGTTGCAGCGTTATACCGGGCAGGCGGCGGTCGCATTCGGTGTCACCGTAGCAGGCCGTCCTGCCGAGCTGCGCGGCGTCGAAGCGCACATCGGGCTGTTCATCAACACCTTGCCGGTGGTTGCCAGCCCGCGCCCGGAACAACCCGTGGTGCAATGGCTGCAAGCGTTGCAAAGCCTCAACCTGCAATTGCGTGAACACGAACACACGCCATTGTTCGAGATCCAGCGCTGGGCCGGTCACGGCGGCGAGGGGCTGTTCGACAGCATCATGGTGTTCGAGAACTACCCGGTCTCGGAGATCCTCCAGCAAACGGCACCCGAGGGGCTGCGTTTCGATGCGGTGCACAACCATGAGCAGGCCAACTACCCATTGACCCTGGCGGTCAACCAGGGCGAGACGCTGTCGGTGACCTTCGGTTACGACCGTGGCTGCTTCGCTGCCGTGCAGGTCGAGCAACTGGCTGGGCACCTGCGACAGTTGCTGGAGCAGATTGTCGAGGCCTCGGCGCACCAGGCGCTGGGCAGCCTGACGCTGCTCGATGCGCAAC
>NZ_JBJJLR010000057.1:0-33285 GCF_046230975.1 Pseudomonas sp. KCJK9058 | reverse complement strand
CTACAGGGCTGCGCGGAGCCTGTAGGAGCGGGTTCGCCCGCGAAGAGGCCGGTTCAGGAAATAGAAACGCCCCGGCGAGCCGGGGCGTTCTGGGGATCACACGGCGTTCAGTGATTTCAGCTTAGCGAATACCCGACTGACGCAGCGCTGCAGGCTGGAAATCGGCCTTGCTGGCACTGAAGCCAAAGTCGTAAGCGCGCTTCTCTTCGTTCTTCATGCCCAGGGCCAGGTAACGACCGGACTGCAGGTCGTAGATGGTTTCCAGGGTGTACCAAGGCACTTCCACGTTGTAATAAGGCTGAGCATGGGCCTCGGACACGCGCCACAGTTGGCCACGGCCGTCGTACTGGTCGATCACTGCGGCCTGCCAGGTGTCCTCATCGATGTAGAAATCACGCTTGGCGTAGATGTGCCGCTGGCCTGGCTTGAGGGTTGCGACTACGTGCCAGACGCGGCGCAACTCGTAACGGGCCAGGTCCTGGTTGATGTGCCCAGCCTTGATGATGTCGGCATACTTGAGCTTCGGATCATCCAGTTTGAAGGCGTTCGATGCGATGTACAGCTCCTTCTTGCCTTCCAGCTTCCAGTCGTAGCGGTCTGGCGCACCGTTGAACATGTCCAGGTTGTCCGAGGTACGCAGGCCGTCGGCGGCGGTACCCGGGCCGTCATACGACACTTGCGGCGCCTGGCGCACGCGACGCTGGCCGGCGTTGTAGATCCACGCCTTGCGCGGCTCCTTCACCTGGTCGAGGGTTTCGTGCACCAGCAGCACAGTCCCGGCCAGGCGCGCTGGCGCGGTCACTTCCTGCTTGAAGTAGAACAGGATGTTGCCTGGGTTGTTCGGGTCGTAATCCTTCATCCTGTCGCGGAAGACGAACTGGTCGGAGAAGTAAACCGGGCTGAAAGAGCCGTTCTGCTGCGGCGTGGCCTGGATCACCAGGCGGCTGACACTGCCCCCCCGGTAACGGGTGATGTGGTTCCAGATCACTTCCAGGCCGGTTTTCGGGATCGGGAACGGCACCGCCGTGTTGAAGTTGTTCAAACCGTTGCCGCCTTCCGTCAGCGTGGTCTGGGTGGCGTTTTTCTTGATGGCGGCGAACACGTCCGCAGGTACCGTGGAGCCGCGATGGGTTTTGAATACAGGGATCTTGAAGGTGTCCGGGTAGCGCTTGAGCATGGCCATCTGGCCCGGCGAAAGCTTGTCCTTGTACTGCTCGGCGTTTTGCGCAGTGATGGTGAACAGCGGCTTTTCACTGCCATACGGGTCGGCCAGGAAACCCTTGCCGTCGACGCTGCCCGCACTCTTCGACAGCGGTTCCCAAGGGCCGATCGAGCCATCGGCGTTGCCGGCCTTTTCAGCCCCCATCGGGGTCAGGGTACTGCCCAACTTGGCCGCCTCGTCGGCGGATACCGCAGCCATGACGCTGGTCGCCAGCAGGGACAGGCCCAGTACACCGGCTTGCAGCAGACTTCTGGTCTTGTTCATGTCGTGTCGTCCTGGATCTGTATGCTTAGAAGTTCACGCCGAAGCTGAGCGCGACGAAGTCACGGTCATCCACGGTGCTGTACTTGCCATCGAAGAAGTTGGTGTACGACAGGCTCGCCGTGTAGGTGTTCTGGTACTCGGCGTCCAGGCCCAGGCTGACTGCCTTGCGGCCTTCCTCGAAGTTGGCACCAGGGCCAGGCGAGTAGCCAGAAACGTCATGCGACCAGGCCACGCTGGGCTTGAGGTTTACGCCGGCAAAGACATCGTTGTAGTCCCAGATGACCCGCGTGCGGTAACCCCAGGAAGTGCTGGTGGTGTAGCCGTCGTTCTCGCATTTGCGGTTCAGGTTGGTGGTGGATGTCCCCGCACCCGCGCCAGCGATGGTGCTGCCATTGAGCGCCTGGCAGGTATCGGCGCCACCGGTGGATGGCAATGGACCTGGGCCGAACACCGGGTCGCGACCGTAGCGGGTATCGTGGGCATTCTCCAGGCCGCCGACATGGGTGACACCCACTTCACCGACTACTGTCATCCGGCTGGCGCCCATCACCTGGTCGAAGAAATGGGTCAGGGTGGTCTGGAACTGGGTGATCTCCTTGCGGCGATACCCATGCAGGTCTTGCCCCGGCGTACCGGTCAGCAACGATGCGTTGCTCAACGCGCCGCCAATGGGACGGACACCGGCGAACAGGATATCCGTGGTATTGAGCTGCACTGGCGCGTTAGGGCGGTAGCTGACTTCGCCGCTCCAGGCGGTGCCAGTGGGTAACGTGGTGGAGAAACTCAAGCCATAGAGGCGGATATCCTCGGGGTATTCCACAAAGTACTCGGAATTCCCCGCCACAATCAGAGGCGCCAATGCGCGCAGCTGTGCAGGCAGGGCGCTCAGCCCGGCGAACACGGACGGCGGAGCCCCTGTGGCACTGAAGATGGGTGCACGGCTGTGGTAGTTCATGAAGTAGGCGCCGAACTCCGTGTCCAACGGCTCGAACATATAGCGCATGGCTACACCGAACTGGCCGCTGTCACGCGCATCGCGGTCGGCACCACGGCGCACCATCACACCCTCTTCGTTGATGTTCACGCCCCGCGAGGCGAGGAACTGCTGCGCAGCGCCCGGCACCGTGCGGCTGCTATTGAGCACGCGCAAGTTGTCGGTACAACCATCGGCAATGATGTCCGGCTGGGAGAAGAAGGTGCCGCAGTTGTCGACGACCGTCTGATCCCATTCGAGCTGGTAGAAGGCCTCGGCCGACAGGTTGTCGGTGAGGCTCTGCGAGATGTAGAACATGTTGACGGGAATCAGGCCTTCCTTGATCTCGGCCCCGGGGCGGCGGAACGCCGACACGTCGATGGGGTTGATCGAGTTGATGCCGCCGCCGATGAAGGTACTTTCACCCCAGCTCACTACCTGCTTGCCAAACCGCACCGAGCCAGGCTGATCGCCGATGGAGTAGTTGTGGTAGACAAAGGCGTCGAGCAGCTCGGCGCCGGACGACTTGGCGCCTTCCTTGCGGTTGGAGTCGCTGATGTCCTTGAACTCGCGGTGTTCGTCCTTCAGCTCGAAGTCGTACCAGTACTTGCCGCGCACGAACACACCGGTGTCGCCGTACTTGAGCTCCAGGTCATGAATGCCTTTGAAGATCTTGGAGAAGGTTTCGCCCTTCTTGAAGTTCAGGTGGCCATCGTCGGATGTCTGTGAAAGGCCCTTGCCGCCGTTGTTCACCCCTATCAGGTTCTTGTTGGGGTTGGCCGTCGACCAGCTGGCGCCGATGGAGAGCGACGAGTCGAACTGGCCTTCGATTTCACCAATGTTGAAGCTGACAGCGAAAGCAGGACTTGCGAGCGTGGAAGCAAGGCTGACGGCCAAGGGCAGCTTGGCCCGGCGCCAGAACAGGTTTGCAGATTTCATCGACGCTACTCCATGTACTTTTTTGTTATGGCAGTGAGTCCTTTCAAGAACGGCCCGAGCGACCGGTTTGCAGGCTTGCACCCGCGGCGACACAGCTTGCGCATGTCGCCCTCCCCCATTCCTGAAAATCCCCTGGCCCCGACTATAGCCAGCAGGCACAGGCGCTTGATCCCTCTAAAGTGTGATTTGCGCTCCATGCCACCAACTCGCTGCAGTTTTGCTCCGGTTGCGGGCTGGCAGTGCTCAAGGATGGCGCATTTCTGTCGTTT
The DNA here is from genome assembly GCF_046230975.1 of Pseudomonas sp. KCJK9058. Classification (NCBI taxonomy): domain Bacteria; kingdom Pseudomonadati; phylum Pseudomonadota; class Gammaproteobacteria; order Pseudomonadales; family Pseudomonadaceae; genus Pseudomonas; species Pseudomonas sp. KCJK9058. The sequence goes on along the minus strand of NZ_JBJJLR010000057.1, from coordinate 29,618 downwards.
GGCAAGGCGGCGGGCTCTCTAGCATGCGGGTCACGCTCTGACGTGCACGACCCGCACAACGGTTACAACGTGGAAAGGAACGCGCTGTTGCTGGCCTGCCACTGGACGATGTCCTGGCGGATGCGTTTCTTGTCGAGCTTGCCGACACTGGTCTTGGGAATTTCAGTAACAACGGCGATCTGGCTTGGAATCGCCCACTTGTTGATATGACCTTGCTCGACGAACGGCTTGAGGTGTTCCTTCAGTGCCTTGGCGTCGATAGCGTGGCCGTCACGTACCACCAGCAGGGCAAACGGGCGCTCACCCCACTGCGGGTCCGCCACCCCCACCACCGCCACTTCGCGCACGGCCGGGTGGCGGCTGATCAGGTCTTCCAGGTCGAGCGAGGAAACCCATTCGCCGCCGGTCTTGATCACATCCTTGATGCGGTCGCGGATGTCGATGTAGCCCATGCCGTCGAGGGTGGCGACGTCACCGGTGTGCAGCCAGCCACCCAGCCACAGCTCCTCGCTCTTCTCCGGTTCCTTGAAGTAGCCCATGGTCAGCCACGGCGCACGCAGTACCAGCTCACCCTGGGTTTCACCATCGGCGGGCAGGAAGTTGCCTTCGCCGTCGACGATGGCCGCTTCGACCAACGGTACCGGCACACCGGCCTTGATTCGGTAGGTGACGCGCTCATCCTCGCTGCCGGCCTGCAGTTCATCGTTCAGGTGTGCTGCGGAGATCAGCGGGCAGGTTTCCGACATGCCATACGCGGCGGTCAGCTGAATGCCGCGCGCCAGGGCGGCCTGGTACAGCGAACGGTTGAGCGAACTGCCGCCGATGATGATCTTCCAGCCGCCGAAGTCCTGCCCCTGTGCGTTCGGGCAGTTGAGCAGCATCTGCAGGATGGTCGGTACGCAGTGGGAGAAGGTGACCTTCTCTTCACGCCACAGCTTGACCAGCATGTCCGGCTCGTAGCGGCCCGGGTACACCTGCTTCATGCCAAGCATGGTGGCGGCGTAGGGGATGCCCCAGGCATGCACGTGGAACATCGGGGTGATGGGCATGTACACGTCGTTGCTGCCCAACAGGCGCACGCTGTCGATACTGCCGGTGACCGAGGCCTCGGCCAGCGTGTGCAGCACCAGCTGGCGGTGGCTGAAATACACGCCCTTGGGGTTACCGGTGGTGCCAGTGGTGTAGAAGGTAGTGGCCACCGAGTTCTCGTCGAAGTCCGGGAAGTCGTAGCGCGGGCTGGCCGCCGCCAGCAGCTGCTCATACTCCCCGACCAGGTCGGGCAGGTCGGCAGTCTTGTCCGGGCCATCGGTCAGCAGCAAGGTCTTGTCGACAGTGGTCAGCTGCCCGGCGATGGCTTGGTACAAGCCCACGAAGTCGCTGTTGACCAGCACCACGCGGTCTTCGGCGTGGTTCATGGTGTAGAGGATCTGCTCCGGCGACAGGCGCACGTTGATGGTGTGCACCACAGCGCCGATCATCGGGATGGCGAACATGCATTCCAGGTAGCGATGGCTGTCCCAGTCCATCACCGCTACGGTATCACCGGCCTTGACCCCGGCCTCGGTCAGCACATTGGCCAGGCGTGCAATGCGCTCGTTGAGCTGTGGATACGTCAGCCGCATCTGGTCGCGGTAGACGATTTCGCGGGTCTTTTCATAGCGACTGCCGGACATCAGCAGGCGCTTGATCAGCAATGGATAGGCATAGGCGCCCTCGGCGGGCTTGATGATGCGAGTCTGCAACATGGGGATCCCTTTTCTGAAAAGCGGGCCGGACAAGTCGGGGTTTACTGTAGTTCGCCAATGTGACGGCCAAATCAGCCGAAGGAATGATTTGCGTGGCAGAGGTATGAGTGGCGGGCGTTGACGGGCAGCAAGGTTGAGCTAGACACTGCGGCGGCGGCTTCAGGTTGGTGCTGAAGCCGAGGGCCTCTTCGCCGGCAAGCCCGCTCCTGCAAGGGTTGTGGTGACCTTGCGGGTGCGGGCATGCCCGCGAATGGCCACAACACCCTTATCCCGCCTGCCACCGGAGATCTTCATGCCCAGCCCGCGTCGCGCCGTGTTTCTCGATCACCAGTCCCTGGACCTTGGCGACCTCGACCTTTCGCCCCTGAAGCAGCAGTTCGACCAGTTCGAACTGTTCGCCGCCACCCGCCCGGACCAGGTCGCGGAACGCTTGCAGGGCGCCGTGGCAGTGGTCAGCAACAAAGTCATGCTCGACGCCGCTACCCTGGCCGCCAACCCGCAACTGAAGCTGATCCTGGTGGCCGCCACCGGCACCAACAATGTCGACCTGGCCGCCGCCCGCGCCCAGGGCATCACCGTGTGTAACTGCCAGGGCTACGGCACGCCGTCTGTCGCCCAGCATACCCTGGCCCTGCTGCTGGCCCTGGCCACCCGGCTGTGCGACTACAACCAGGCGGTGGCCGATGGCCAGTGGGCCAAGGCCAGCCAGTTCTGCCTGCTGGACTTTCCTATCGTCGAACTGGAGGGCAAAACCCTCGGCCTGCTCGGCCACGGCGAACTGGGCAGCGCAGTGGCGAGGCTGGCCGAAGCCTTCGGCATGCGCGTATTGAGCGGGCAGATCCCTGGCCGCCCGGAGCGCGCCGACCGGCTGCCGCTGGACGAGTTGCTGCCGCAAATCGACGCCCTGACCCTGCACTGCCCGCTGAACGAGCACACCCGGCATATGCTCGGCGCCCGCGAACTGGCCCTGCTCAAGCCCAATGCACTGGTGGTCAACACCGCCCGCGGCGGCCTGATCGACGAACAGGCGTTGGCCGATGCCCTGCGCGATGGTCACTTGGGCGGCGTGGCCACCGACGTGCTGAGCGTGGAACCGCCGGTCAACGGTAACCCGCTGCTGGAGCCCGGCATCCCACGCCTGATCATCACCCCGCACAGCGCCTGGGGTGCCGTGGAGTCGCGCCAGCGCATCGTCGGCCAGCTCAGCGAGAACGCCCAGGCCTTCTTCGCCGGGCAGCCACGCCGCGTGGTCAGCTGAGCCAGGCGCCCGCCTCTGCTACACTGCGCCACTTTTTTCCAGGAGACGTCGTCCATGGACCCGCGCAGTGAAGTGTTGCTCCGCCAGGCAGAGCTGTTTCAGGGGCCGCTGCTGATCGCCGGCGCCCCCGCCGACAACCTGCTCGGCCAGTTGCCTCAGGCCCAGGCCTGGACTTGGCATGCCGGCGATCAGGCCATGCTCGAAAGCCGCTTCGCAGGCCGCAGCCATTACGGCGTCGAGGCCCCTGCCGCAGCATTCGAAAGCGCCGTGCTGTTCCTGCCCAAATCCCGCGAGCTGGCCGCCTATCTGCTCAACACCCTGGCGTCGCGCCTGGCTGGCCGCGAGCTGTACCTGGTCGGTGAGAAGCGCGGTGGCATCGAGGGCGCGGCCAAGCAGTTGGCGGCCTTTGGCAAGCCACGCAAGCTCGACAGCGCCCGGCACTGCCAGCTGTGGCAAGTGACCATCGACCAGGCGCCGCAGGCAAAACCGCTGGAAAGCCTGGCCGAGCGCTTCGAGCTGGCCCTGGAAGACGGCCCGCTGCAGGTGGTCAGCCTGCCTGGGGTATTCAGCCATGGCCGACTCGACCGAGGTACGGCCCTGCTCCTGAAGCATCTTGACGGCCTGCCCGGTGGTCACATGCTGGACTTTGGCTGCGGTGCCGGGGTACTGGGGGCCACGCTCAAACGCCGTTACCCACAAAGCCGGGTGACCTTGCTGGACGTGGATGCCTTCGCCGTGGCCGCCAGCCGCCTGACGCTGGCTGCCAACGGCCTGGAAGGCGAAGTGATCAGTGGCGATGGCATCGACGCCGCCCCTACCGAACTGAGCCTTATCCTGAGCAACCCGCCATTCCACACCGGCGTTCATACCAACTATCAGGCTTCGGAAAGCTTGCTGAAAAAATCCGCCGTTCATCTGCGAAAAGGTGGCGAAATACGCTTGGTGGCCAACAGTTTCCTGCGTTACCAGCCACTGATCGAAGGGGCATTGGGCAACTGCCAGGTACGTGACGAGGCCGACGGTTTCCGCATCTACCAGGCCACTCACGGATAAAAACAGCGCTTGCCGAAAGCGTTTTGTCTAGGCAGAATCCGCACCGTCCTAGGGGAGTAGTCTCCCGCGAGCACCCAGCTCGCCCGGTACGCGTCAACATACTTGGTCCACAGACCATGGCGCGTGCGACCCACCATGCACGCCTGCATGGCGAGATCCGCATAGACGGATCGAGGGTTTGACAAGACCTATGACACGCACACCTTACCCGGGGCGGGGAGGCTGTACGTGTCATAGCCGTGTCGACCCGCCCCCGTAGGAATCCTGATGCTGGAATCACTGTTGGTCCCCACCGCTATCGTTGCCCTGGCCGAGATCGGCGACAAGACGCAACTGCTCGCACTCATTCTCGCTGCCCGCTTCCGCAAACCCTGGCCGATCATCGCCGGCATCATCGCCGCCACCTTGGCCAACCATGCCGCAGCCGGTGCCGTGGGGGCTTGGGTCGGCAGCTTCTTCAGCGATTCGGCACTGCACTGGATCCTGGCCGCGAGCTTTACCGCCACCGCACTGTGGACCCTGGTACCGGACAAGATGGATGACGACGAGAACCCGGCTCGCCGTTTCGGGCCGTTCCTGACGACACTGATTGCGTTCTTCCTGGCCGAAATCGGTGACAAGACCCAGGTCGCCACCGTGATGCTGGCTGCGCAGTATCCGCACCTGATCATGGTCATTATTGGCACTACCCTGGGTATGTTGATTGCCAACGTGCCGGTGGTACTGGCGGGTAACTTCGCGGCTGACAAACTGCCGTTGACGCTGATTCGCCGCCTGGCGGCAACGGCGTTCTTCGTGCTGGCAATCGTGGCCGTCTATTCGGCAATGAAGACCAGTGGCTGGATTGGATAAAGGGAAAACCGGGGGCTGCCATGCAGCCCCAGGATTCAGGCATTTATTGCTTGGCTGCAGCCTGATACAGCGGCATCACCTTAGGAATCGCCGCCTGCAGCGAAGCAATGCGGCTTGCGGACGCCGGGTGAGTACTCATGAACTCAGGCGGTGCACCTTCGGAAGCCTTGCTCATCTTGTTCCACAAGGTGATCGCGGCATTCGGGTCGTAGCCGGCACGGGCCGACAGCTCCAGGCCAATCAGGTCGGCCTCGTTTTCGTTGGCCCGGCTGTTGGGCAAGGTCATGGCGTAGTTCACCACCGTGTCGGCCATGGCCATGCTGCTCTGGCCGAGGCCGAAGATGGCACCGGCACCCTGACGAGCCATTTCCACACCGTATGCCTTGGACATGGCCTCGCGGCTATGCTCGCGCAAGGCGTGAGCAATCTCGTGCCCCACCACTGCGGCAATTTCCGCATCGGTGAGCTTGAGCTGATCGATCAGCCCGGTGTAGACGATGATCTTGCCGCCCGGGCCGCAGTTGGCGTTCAGTTCATCACTCTTGATCACGTTGACTTGCCAGTCCCACTGCGCGGCATCCGGGCGGAATTTGGGCGCCTGGGCGATCAGGCGGTTGGCAATGGCCTGCACACGCTTGGCATCGGCGCTGGACTTGTCGAGCACACCCTTGCTCGATGCTTCACCCAAGGTCTGCTGATACGACTGGGCGTACATCTGGTTGACCTCATCGGTCGAGAGCATGCTGAACATGTACTGCTGGCGCTCGACGCCAACAGCACCGCCGCTGGTGGTATTCACCGCCTGGCAGCCGGCCAGCAGGATGCCAGCACTCAGTAGGCTGACGACAAAAGACTTACGCATGAAAACACTCCCTATCCACATGCGGCGTATCCTAGGCCGAGTCGCCAGTGGCTGCCATAGCCGCAGGGAAGATTTTCGTCGCCTGTACCGGCCTCTTCGCGGGCAAGCCCGCTCCTACAGGGGTAACACAACCGTGGGTAGGCGCGGGCTTGCCCGCTCCTACCGCAGGGGTAACGCGATCATTGTAGGAGCGGGCTTGCCCGCGAAAGGGCCGGCACATCCCCCCATCAAGCCGGGGTCAAACACTCCGGCGCATCCAGCTTCGGGTCATTGACGAAGTTGGCCAGGGCCCGCTCACGCAACGTCGCAGGTGGGCTGGCCAGCAGCTCGTGCAAGCGGGTAACCGGCGTGTCCGGGTCGAGCCAGGCCGCCTGCCCGGCCTCGTCCAGTATCAGCGGCCGACGCTGGTTCATGGCCGCCTGGGTCACCACCGCGCAACTCAGCCATACCTGGTCCTGCACCGGGTAGGCCTCCCACACCGCCGCAAAATACAGCGACGCGCCCTCCCCCGGGGTCAACCAGAACGGGCGTTTGCGCACGTTGCCACGCCATTCGTAAAAGCCGTTGGCTGGCATCAGGCAGCGACGCTGGCGAAATGCATCGCGAAACATCGGTTGCTCGGCCAGCGTTTCGGCCCGGGCATGGGCGGGGGTACGGGACAGGTCGGTGAGCCAGGCCGGGGTCAACCCCCAGCGCGCCTTTGCCAGTTGCTGCTGGCCATCAAGCTGGCGCTGGATCAGCACCGACGCCCCTGGCGATATATTCCATTGGGCCGGCTGGCCGACGGGAAAACCCGGCAGACTGGCAAGGGCCTGGGGCCAGCGAAACAGGGCATAACGTCCACACATGGGCGAATTCAGAACCTAGCAGATCAAGGTACCGGGGACATGCTCCGGTTCGTCGCCAACCAGTGGCTGGGCATCATTGTACGCATCGATCAGCTGCCGTGCGCATTCGGCCTGCTCATCAGCCACGATAAGCCCCAGCAGGCCCTGCAAGGGCAGCTCGCCGGCGGCACCGAGCAGGTCACGGCCGACCACGTGCACATTGATCCCCTCGCTGGCAAGCATGCCCACCAGCATTTGCGCCTCGAGCAGGCTTTCCGGTTCGTAGATGCGCTGCATCAGGCGTCGTCCTCGCGGCGGACTTCAAGCATCCATTCGTCACCATGCACCTGCAGAATGCACACCACAGGCTGGCAGCACACCTGACAATCCTCGGTATAAACCTGGTCGCCCGCAGACAGATCGACGGTAGTTTCCACACGTTCGCCACAATAAGGGCAATCATAGAAGTCGGTTTCCAGCATCGCGGCCTCCGCAGTGACTTATGCGTATAATTGCCGGTCTGTTTACAGGGTCTGTGTGCGTCCGAGCCGTTTTTCGGAGCCCGTCCCTACCTTATTACCCTAGCCGTTTCCAACAAGAGAGCATGATGGGCGAATTCGATGCCATCCGACCGTACGACGACGCTGAGGTCCCTGCCGTTCTGGCACGCCTGCTCAGCGACCCGGCATTCCTCGATATCCTCACTCACTTCCGCTTTCCGCGTGCGGCCGGTGCTCTCGGCTGGTTGCTCAAGCCCTTGATCGCACGCCGCCTGCGCAAGGAATTCGCAGGCGTTACCTGTGTCTCGACCCTGCAGGACAAAGTCGAGTACTACGTCGACCAGACCATCGATCGCGCCACCGACGGCGTCACCTATTCGGGTGTGGAACAGCTCAAGGCAGGCACCGCCTACCTGTTCCTGGCCAACCACCGTGATATCGTCATGGACCCGGCCTTCGTCAACTATGCCGTGTACCACGCCGGCCTGCCCACGCCGCGCATCGCCATTGGCGACAACCTGCTGCAAAAGCCCTTTGTCAGCGACATGATGCGCCTGAACAAGAGCTTCATCGTGCACCGTTCGATCAGCGGGCGGCGCGAAAAACTGGCTGCCTACCAACTGCTATCGGCCTACATCAACCACTCGATCCGCAACGATGCCACCTCGATCTGGATTGCCCAGGCCGAAGGTCGGGCCAAGGACGGTGACGACCGCACCGACTCGGCAATCCTCAAGATGTTCCACATGAGCCGCAAGGACGAGCCGTTCGGTGCGGTTATCCAGAGCCTGAACCTGACCCCGGTGTCGATCAGCTACGAATACGACCCGTGCGACCAGGCCAAGGCCCGCGAGCTGTACATCCGCGCCACAACCGGCACCTACAAGAAGGCGCCGGGCGAAGATGACAACAGCATTGCCAAAGGCATTACCGGCTACAAGGGCCGAGTCCACATCAACTTCGCGCCGCCGGTAACCGAGTACCACGAAGACACAAAACAGCTGGCGGCAGAGATAGACCGGCAGATTCTGGGGGGCTACCGACTGTTCCCGGTGCATTACCTGGCGTATGCGATGTGGGAAGGCAAGGACGAAGCCCTGCAGGTGCCAAGCGCCGAGAAGGTGTTCCCGGCGGATGAGCTGGCCAAGGCCAAGGAAGAATGGCAACGGCGTCTGGATGCCTGTCCGCAAGAGCAGCGGCCGTACCTGGTGTTGCAGTATGCGACGCCGGTGCGCAACCAGTATCAGGTCAGGCAGCAGACACCGGTCGCCTGATCGATCCCGGGGGCTGCGTTGCAGCCCAATCGCGACACAAGGCCGCTCCCACAGGGAATTGCGTCCACCCTTGTGGGAGCGGCCTTGTGTCGCGATTGGGCCGCAACGCGGCCCCGATGGTTCTTAGATCCAGGTGCTGAACCAGGACAGCAGCAGCGCCATCGCCAGGCACGAAAAGCCCAGGATGTAGAAGTATTTCGGCACCCGAAGGTCGAATGCGTCCACTACCCCCTCGTCTACTGCCATGTATGCGCGGGTTTCGGCCTCGCGCCGCCGTGCACTGTGCAGCAGCAAACCGCCCGGGCAGGTCAGCAGCAGCGCCAGCAGGTTGATCAGCTTGGTGGGATGGGCGGCCAGGAACCCCCAGAGCACTTGCAAGGACATCACGCAACCTCGGTGTGAGCAGTGGCAAAGGCCAGCATTCTACCCAAGTCGCACCGTGGCGCCCGGCCTCGGCGACAAACTGTCGTTAAATTTCATCTGTCATCCGCTCGTCATCCATACAGGCGACCCTGTCGACCTTTTGATGACCCGGAGCTTTTTCATGTTGCACGCCGAAAACCAGGACCGCCTCTACCTCGTTGCCCAGAGCGATGAACAACAGGCGCTGATCGATGGTTTTGCCATCAATGTGCAGGACCGCCAGTGGCTGGTCTACTGTGCGCTTGGCGGACATGTGCATGAGGACTTGCCCGAAGTGGATGCAGGCACAGGGTTCAGCTTGCTGGATTTCCACATAGAAGCGGCGTAAATCTGTGCCATCCAGACAACAAAAAACCCGCTGCCTGTCACTCAGGCAGCGGGTTTTCTGACACAACCTGAAGCTTACTGACCCAGCACCTGCCCGATGCTCGGGTCCTTGAACAGGCGGGTCAGGGCATCGCTCAGCACATCACCCACCAGCTGGGTGTTGGTGTCCTGATTCGGCGCCATGCCGAAACGCTGGTCCAGCGAAGCGCCATAACGGCCGCTGTAACGGCGGCCGCCATTGGTCACATCAGCGCGGAAGGTGGCGCCGATGGTGGCCTCGGTCACGTAAAGGTTGTCTTTCGGCGACTGGTACTTCAGCTCGGCCAGGGTGACGGTCAGCTGCGGCGCATTGTAGGCGTTCGGGGTCGGGGTGAAGCCGAGCAGGCGCACAGCAGCTTCAGCCTGAGCCTGCAGCTTGGGCACCACGTCATTACCGCTGACACTGATGGTGCTGGTCTCGGGGTACATGCCACCGCGGGTACCCAGGGACGGCGAAGGCCGGCCATCAACTACCCGGACCACCACCGGCTGGCCATGGCCGACCGGGGCCAGCTGGGCCTTGAGCGTGGGTTGCGGGTTGAGTTGTTGCGGGCTGTGGGCACAACCGACCAGGCTAAGGCTGGCCACGGCGATCAAACCGAACAACAGACGTTGCAACATGCGCGTTTCTCCAGAAAATGCGGCAAAGGCCCACAGTATACCTAGCCAGGCACAGACCAGTCATCGGCCCGATCCGCTTGTCACAATCGTTTCATCGCCACACCCTTATCCTTGCGCCAAGCCCTAACGCAAAGGACTCGCCGCCATGACCTCGCTCTGGACTCAGCTCTTCAAACGGCCGCGTCACAACGCTTATGCCCGCCTTGACGCTGATGGCAAATGCCTGGCCTTCAAGCAATGCAGCCAGGCACCACGGGGCATCGACTGGGTGCAGATCAGCGAAATTCAGCTGGCCTGGTTGGGGCGCGAACTGCCCGCCGAAGCCCGGGTTTGCGCCCGTGCAAAGCGCCGTTGGCACCAACGCCTCCTCGCTGCCTGACAAACGCTGCAATAAAAACCACGAATGGCGACATTTCTGCCCGCGACATCGCTATAATCTCCCCCCGATTATAAGGACGTCTCCTGATCGGGCCCCGCATTCGCCGATTGACCCCGGCAACTTCACCGCCTCGCCCACAGAGAGCCTTCCACTCAGGTCTTGCATCGGCTGTCGTGCCTGCTTTTTCCGGCCCTTCACACTGCATGAACCTGCGGGTTGCCATCGCGCAGTCCCCTTTTGAGGTTCACGTCTCCAAAAGAGCGTGAAAAAACGGTTTTCACAACTTCACAAGAGTGTGGCGAGCAAATGAACAGTCTGGCATGTGCAAAAGCGGCAGATGTGTCCCGAACAGCCCTGAACAGGCGGCAGATGCGCTCATCCCGTATGAGTGTCTGAACCGTTCCATAACGCACGCACGACACCTTGACCATAAGTCGAATTGCCGCACCTGTGGCAAACGGCGTTCAATACACGAACCCGAAGACTGATTGGCGGTGTCCGCGGAAGTTGCAAGAACTGCGAAAAGTCGGACATGGCGACCCTGGCAAACCCAGGTCCTATGCTGTCAATTAGGTAGCTGTAGATTGTGGAGACGCGTTAAATGGCGCAGAACGAATCGGTTGATGTGGTACTGGTAGGCGCGGGCATCATGAGTGCCACCCTGGCCGTACTGCTCAAGGAGCTTGACCCGACCCTGAAGCTTGAGGTCGTCGAGGCGATGGACTCCGGGGCCGCGGAAAGCTCCAACCCCTGGAACAATGCAGGCACCGGCCACGCCGGCCTGTGCGAGCTGAACTATACGCCGCAGGCCGCCGATGGCAGCATCGACATCAAGAAGGCCGTGCACATCAACACCCAGTTCGAGGTTTCGCGCCAGTTCTGGGCCTACCTGAGCAAGAAGGGCAACTTCGGCTCGGCGCGTGCCTTCATCAACCCTGTCCCGCACCTGAGCTATGTCGAGGGTGACAAGGGTGTTTCCTTCCTCAAGAAGCGCTTCGAGCTGCTCAAGCAGCACCACGCCTTCGCCGAGATGGAATACACCGAAGACAAGGCCGTGATGAACGACTGGATGCCGCTGATGATGCCTGGCCGCCCGGCCGACCAGCACATCGCCGCTACCCGCGTGGCCAAAGGCACCGACGTCAACTTCGGCGCACTGACCAACAAGCTGCTCAAGCTGCTGGGCGACTCGCCGGACGCGCAGGTCAAGTACAGCAAGAAGGTTGTCGGCCTGCGCCGTAACGGCAGCGGCTGGACCGTGAGCATCAAGGACGTCAACAGCGGCGGCAGCCGTGAAGTCGACGCCCGCTTCGTCTTCCTCGGCGCCGGCGGCGCGGCCCTGCCGCTGCTGCAGTTGTCCGGCATCCCGGAAAGCAAAGGTTTTGGCGGCTTCCCTGTCAGCGGCCAGTGGCTGCGTTGCGACAACCCGGAAATCGTCAAGCAGCACCAGGCCAAGGTCTACAGCCAGGCCGCTGTCGGCGCCCCGCCGATGTCGGTACCGCACCTGGACACCCGCGTCGTGGACGGCAAGACCTCGCTGCTGTTCGGCCCGTATGCCGGCTTCACCACCAAGTTCCTCAAGCACGGCTCGCTGATGGACCTGCCGCTGTCGGTGCGCATGGGCAACATTGGCCCGATGCTGGCCGTGGCCCGCGACAACATGGACCTGACCAAGTACCTGGTCAGCGAAGTGATGCAGTCGATGGAGCAGCGTCTGGAAGCCCTGCGTCGTTTCTATCCGCAGGCCAAGGCCGAGGACTGGCGCCTGGAAGTGGCGGGTCAGCGCGTGCAAATCATCAAGAAAGACCCGAAAAAAGGCGGCGTGCTGCAGTTCGGTACCGAGCTGGTCTCGGCCCAGGACGGCAGCCTGGCAGCACTGCTCGGCGCATCGCCGGGTGCCTCGGTGACCGTGTCGATCATGCTGGAACTGATCGAGCGCTGCTTCCCCGAGCAGGCCAAGGGCGCCTGGGCTGCCAAGCTCAAGGAAATCTTCCCGGCTCGCGAGAAGACCCTGGCAACCGATGCTGCGCTGTACCACAAGATCAGTGCCGATAACGACGCGGCCCTGGACCTGGCAGAAAGCAGCCCGGCGGCCAAGCATTACGCCTGAACCGCCTGCTAACGAAAAAACGCCCCTCGGGGCGTTTTTTTGTGCCTGGAGACCTATCAGCCTGTGCCGGCCTCTTCGCGGGCTTGCCCGCTCCCACAGGTTCGGCGCTGCCCTCATCCCTGTGGGAGCGGGCGAGCCCGCGAAAGGGCCAGCACAGGTTGAAGATCAACCGCGGGCTTTATCGATGATCTCGATGTACTCAGGGGCATTGCGCTGGTCGGCAATCTGCTCGACGAAGGTCTTGCCGTGCTCGTCCTTGCCATCCAGGTCCAGGCCAGCTTCGACGAAGAAGCCTACAAAGCGCTCAAAGTCGTCCACGCGCAGGCCGCGGTAGGCCTTGACCAGCTTGTGCAGCGACGGCGAAGTCACACCATCGGCCGGCTCGAACTGAAGGAACGACTTGATGTAGTCGTCGCTGATTTCGTCACCGATTACCTGTTTCTTGTCTTTACGCATTGCCGACTCCAACTGGACCATCACGGAATTTCGAAGGCCGGCAGTTTACCCCCCGCAGGCTTCGCGCCTCAACGCGTACGTACCGTCCCGGTGTGCAGGTCGGCCCAGATATGGCCGTTGCCGTAAGTCAGAAACTGCACGTACAGGGTTTCGTTACGCAGCAGGTCCATGACCACCCGGTAGTTGCTGACCGGGTAATTCAGGCTCAAGGTGCGGGTTTTAGCGTCATACACAGGCTTTTTCAGGCTTTTGGCCGCTTCACCATCGAACGTCAGCAGCACCTGGGCAATGGTCGCGCCCTTGCTCAGCGGCTTGCCCTTCAGGCGCACCTGCAACGACGATGTGATCGGGATCGGCTGCTGATCGGACTGGCGCTGGGCCCCTACGACCACCGAATAGTCAGTCACTTGCAGCAATTGCTGGCTGGTCGGCGCTTCCTGGCGCAGGGACTGGTCATCAGGTGGCAGGAACTGACTGTGCAGCGGTGCGGCAGCGAGCGGCAGGCTGACCGCCAGCAGGAGGGGAAGAATCGCACGCATGTGAGGCTCCTTGTATGAAGGAGCACTCTAGCATGCCGGGTACAGCCGATATCAATCGAACTGCGCGCGCATCCAGGCCTGGTAATCGGCCACGCCGGCTTCACCCTCGCGCGGCGCCCAGTGTGCGTGCTCGCCCTCGCCCACTGGTCGGTATGGCCCAGCCTTGCACTCGAACAGGATGCTGTCGGGCTCCAGCACCACCAAGCCATGGTAGGTACCAGGCGCCAGATCCACACCCAGACAGTCGCCACCGGCCTGCAGCACCCGCTTGCCAGTCACCGCGCCTTGCTCATCGAAGATCAGCAGGCCAAAGCACCCCTTGAGCGCTATCAAGGTTTCAGCCTTGTCGGCGCTCACATGGCGATGCGGCGGAATGTAGGTGCTCGGTTGCAGCCCGACCGCCATGCGGTGGCAGGGCTCTTCCATAGCGTGAAAGTTATGGTGCTGCCGCCCGCGCGGGTTGGCAGCGGCCTTTTCGGCCAGCCCGGCGAACAGCGATTGGTCGATGAACGCAGGCTGGCGCACGGTTACAGCCCCTTTACGGCGAAGATGCCGTTAGCGTTGCGCCAGTACCCTTTGTAGTCCATGCCGTAACCGAAGATATAGCGATCGACACAAGGCAGGCCCACATAGTTGGCCTTGAGGTCAGGGCTTGCCTTGCGGTCGTGATCCTTGTCGATCAGCACAGCGGTGTACACCGAGCGGGCGCCGGCATGCTTGCAAAACTCGATGATGGCGCTGAGGGTGTGGCCTTCGTCGAGGATATCGTCAACGATCAACACGTCACGGTCGATGAACGACACTTCCGGCTTGGCCTTCCAGAAAAGCTCGCCGCCGCTGGTCTGGTTGCGGTAGCGGGTAGCGTGCAGGTAGGAGGCTTCCAGCGGGAACTGCAGGTGGGTCAGCAGTTTGCCGGAGAAGATCAGGCCGCCGTTCATCACGCAGAACACAACCGGGTTCTTGTCGTGCAGGTCCTTGCAGATCTGCTCGCCGACTTTGGCGATGGCCGCTTCGACTTCGGCTTCGGTGTACAGGCAGTCAGCTTCACGCATGACTTGACGGATATGCTCGAGATCGGCGGACATGGCGCTCTCCGGGGGGCATTTTGGAAAAGCGGGCAAAGGTACGCATCCGCTCGTCACAGATCAAGCATTTATGGACTAACGTCCAGAATGACCAGACGACAGCACAGGCTGAATAGATTAATCTAGCGCGGTTTTTTTGCCCGCCTTTCGGAGCCCTCCCCTATGCCCACTCGTGAGATCCGCCATCCGCTGATCCGCCACAAGCTTGGCCTGATGCGCCGTGCCGATATCAGCACCAAGAATTTTCGCGAACTCGCCCAGGAAGTCGGCGCGCTCCTGACGTATGAAGCCACCCAGGACCTGCCCCTCGAAACCTACGAGATCGACGGCTGGTGTGGCAAGGTCTCGGTTGAAAAAATCGCCGGCAAGAAGATCACCGTAGTACCGATCCTGCGCGCCGGCATCGGCATGCTCGACGGCGTACTCAGCCTGATCCCGGGTGCCAAGGTCAGCGCCGTCGGCGTTGCCCGAAACGAAGAAACCCTCGAAGCCCACACCTACCTGGAAAAGCTCGCGCCGGACATCAACCAGCGCCTGGCCCTGATCATCGACCCGATGCTGGCCACCGGCGGCTCGATGGTTGCCACCATCGACCTGCTGAAAAAGGCCGGCTGCAAAGAGATTCGCGCCATGGTGCTGGTCGCCGCGCCAGAAGGCATCGAGGTGGTAGAAAAAGCCCACCCGGACGTGAAGATCTACACCGCCTCGATCGACCAGCGCCTGAACGAGCACGGCTACATCGTGCCAGGCCTGGGTGATGCCGGTGACAAGATCTTCGGCACCAAGCAAAAGGACGCCTGACCATGCAGGACGGCTTCAACGACCCGCTCTGGCGCCAGGTCGTTTCGGGCGCGCAGATGCTCTTCGTGGCATTCGGCGCGCTGGTGCTGATGCCCCTGATCACCGGCCTCGACCCGAACGTCGCGCTGTTCACCGCCGGCATCGGCACCCTGCTATTCCAGCTGGTCACCGGACGTCAGGTACCGGTGTTCCTGGCCTCGAGCTTTGCCTTCATCACGCCGATCATCCTCGCCAAAGGCCAGTTCGGCCTGGCCGAGACCATGGGCGGCGTAATGGCTGCTGGCTTCGTGTACACCTTCATGGGCCTGATGGTAAAAATCAAAGGCACCGGTTTCATCGACCGCATGCTACCGCCGGTGGTGATCGGCCCGGTGATCATCTCCATCGGCCTGGCCATGGCACCGATCGCCGCCAACATGGCGATGGGCAAAGGTGGGGACGGTACAGCGCTGATGCCATACAAGACGGCCATGCTGATCTCGATGCCAGCGCTGCTGACAACCTTGATCGTTGCCGTATTCGGCAAGGGCATTTTCCGCCTCGTGCCCATCATCTCCGGCGTGCTGGTGGGCTTTGCCCTGTCGTTCGCCTTTGGCGTGGTCGACACCGCCAGGATCGCTGCCGCACCGTGGCTGGAAATCCCCAATTTCACCGCCCCTGCGTTCAACTGGCAGGCCATTCTGTTCATCGTCCCGGTTGCGCTGGCGCCGGCGATCGAGCATATCGGCGGGGTGATTGCAGTGGGCAGCGTGACCGGCCGTGACTACCTGAAGAAGCCTGGCCTGCACCGGACGTTGCTGGGCGACGGCCTGGCGACTACTGCAGCTGGCCTGTTCGGCGGCCCGCCCAACACCACCTATGCCGAAGTGACCGGCGCGGTGATGCTGACCAAGAACTACAACCCGAAGATCATGACCTGGGCGGCGGTCTTCGCCATTACCCTGGCGTTCATCGGCAAGTTCGGCGCGCTGCTGCAGAGCATCCCGGTGCCGGTGATGGGCGGCATTCTGTGCCTGCTGTTCGGCTCGATTGCAGCGGTGGGCATGAACACCATGATCCGCCACAAGATTGACCTGGGCGAAGCACGCAACCTGGTGATCGTCTCGGTGACACTGGTGTTCGGTATCGGCGGCGTGCTGATCGGCAGCGGTGACGGCCCGGATGACTGGGGCCTGAAGGGCATCGCCCTGTGCGCCATTGTGGCTATTGCACTGAACCTGATTCTGCCGGGTAATGACAGCTGGAAGCACAAGAAGCTGGATGTATAAACGGTCGGTAGGGGCCGCAAGGCGGCCCCTTCGATTCAGGCCTTTTCACTCATATCAGCCAACACCCTCACCCACTCCGGGTGATCATTCAGGCACGGCACCAGCACCAGCTCCCGGCCACCCGCCTCGACAAACTGCTCGCTGCCACGCATGCCTATCTCTTCCAGGGTCTCGATGCAATCCGCCACAAATGCCGGGCACATCACCAGCAGCTTCTTCACACCGGCCTTGGCCAGTTCATCCAACCGCGTCTCGGTGTAGGGTTCGATCCACTTGTCCCGGCCCAGCCGCGACTGGAACGATACCGACCACTTGCCATCAGGTATGCCCATTTTCTGCGCAAAGGCTTTGGCCGTGGCCAGGCATTGCCCGCGATAGCAAACCGAACGTACTTCGGCGGTTGCACCGTGGCAGCAATCGGCAGCACGCAGGTCGTGCTTGACCCCCTTCGGAAACAGTTTCTTCAGGTGCCGTTCCGGCAAACCATGGAAGCTCAACAGCAGGTGGTCGTAACCCGTCTCAAGATACGGCCGGGCACTGGCAGCCAGTGCCTCGATGTACGCCGGGTGCTCGTAGAACGGCTGCAGCACACGCATCTGCAACGGCAACTGGCGCTCGCTGACGGTCTGTTTTGCCAGCTCGACCACCGTGGTCACCGTACTGTCGGCGAACTGTGGATAAAGCGGCGCCAAAGTCACCTTGCGCACACCTTGGGCGGCCAGCCGCTCCAACACATCAGGCAACGCTGGCTGGCCGTAGCGCATGGCAATTTCCACTGGGCCATGAGGCCAGTGCTCGACCATCGCTGCCTGCAGGCGACGGGTCAGCACAACCAGAGGCGAGCCCTCCTCCCACCAGATCGAAGCGTAGGCGTGTGCCGACTGCTCAGGGCGCTTGATCAGGATCAGCGACACCAGCAAGCGCCGCACCGGCCACGGCAGGTCGACCACGTACGGGTCCATGAGGAACTGGTTGAGGTAACGGCGCACATCGGCCACCGAGGTGGAGGCCGGGGAACCCAGGTTGACCAGCAGCAGGGCGTGATCGGTCATGCAGCGTCCTATGTCAGAGGCCACTGGACAGGTTGTCCAGCGCCGATTGCAGATCGTTGAAACGGAAGGTGAAGCCTGCTTCCAGCAAGCGTACCGGGCGCGCCCGCTGGCCTCCCAGCAGCAAGGTCGACATCTCGCCAAGCCCGACCTTGAGCAGCAATGCCGGCACTGGCAACAGCGCCGGCCGATGCAGGGCTCGGCCCAGTCGCCTGGCAAACTCACGGTTGCGCACAGGCTCCGGCGCGCAGGCATTATAAGGACCGCTGGCATCCTTGTGCTGCAAGAGAAAATCAATCAGGGCGACCTGGTCGTCTATATGAACCCAGGGCATCCACTGCCGCCCGTCGCCCAAAGGCCCGCCCAGCCCCAGTTTGAAGGGCATGCGCAGGCGCGACAAAAAGCCGCCATCGCTGGCCAGCACCAGACCAGTACGGACCAGTACCACGCGTATCCCCTGGGCTTGCGAACGCTGGGCGGTCTCTTCCCAGGCAATGCACAACTGGCTGGCGAAATCTTCACGTACCGGGGGTGAAGCCTCGGTCAGTTCGCGTTCGCCACCGTCTCCGTACCAACCTACCGCAGAGCCGGAGATCAACACCTCCGGGCGCTGCTCACGGGTGCCCAACCACGCCAGCAATTGCTCGGTAAGGGTGACACGGCTGGCCCACAGCACGTTGCGCCGGGCGGCCGTCCAGGGCCTGTCGGCAATCGGCGCACCAGCAAGGTTGACCACCGCATCAAGCTGATCGTCGGCCTCCAGCTGTTCCAGGCGCGCGATACCACGCACCCCGCTACCACAGATTTTTGCTACCTGTTCAGGACGCCTGCTCCAAACCGTAAGCCGATGCCCTTGGCCCAGCCAGTACTGGCACAGATGCTTGCCAATCAAACCGGTGCCACCTGTCAGCAATATATGCATGGCTGTGTCCTCGCAGAATGCATCGGTGGTCTATTTTTAACAGCAAGGCACTTTTTTGACCCGACGCTCTCGGATAAACATAGGCCAACCTGCCCGCCAACACGGAATAACCTTATACAGAATTTTTGCATTGTACAGGTTTGCCTGACAGCGTAGTCTGCTCACAGCAAGGTTTGAAGAGGCCATCATGACAATACCTATCGCCATCATCGGGGCCGGCATCGCCGGTTTGTCAGCCGCCCAGGCTTTGCAAAAGGCCGGGCAATCCGTGCACTTGTTCGACAAAGGCCACGGCAGTGGCGGGCGCATGGCCAGCAAGCGCAGCGAAGCCGGCGCGCTCGACCTGGGCGCACAGTACTTCACTGCCCGTGACCGACGCTTTGTCGATCAGGTGCAGCAATGGGTGGCCGCCGGCTGGGCCGAACAATGGAAGCCTCAACTGTATAACTACCGTGACGGCGAACTCACCCCTTCCCCTGACGAGCAGACGCGCTGGGTAGGCGTGCCACGCATGAGCGCCATTACCCGCGGCTTGCTCAAGGACGTCACGGTCAACTTCGGCTGCCGCATAGCGGAAGTGTTTCGCGGCAAGCAGTACTGGCACCTGCAAGACACCGAAGGTTGCAGCCACGGCCCCTACAGCCGTGTGGTCATCGCCGTCCCGGCACCGCAGGCCACGCCACTTCTGGCCGCCACACCGAAGCTGGCGGCCGTGGCCGCTGGCGTGCAAATGGAACCTACCTGGGCCGTGGCCCTCGCCTTCCAGGCACCGCTGGATACGCCAATGCAAGGCTGCTTCGTGCAGGACAACCCGCTGGACTGGCTGGCTCGCAATCGCAGCAAGCCCGGCCGCGACGAGCACCTGGACACCTGGGTACTGCACGCGACCTCAGACTGGAGCCGGCAACACATCGACCTGCCCAAGGAAGAAGTGATCGAACAGTTGTGGGGTGAATTCGCCGAACTGGTCGGCTGCGTGGTACCGCCGCCCACCTTCTCCCTGGCTCACCGCTGGCTCTATGCCCGCCCCAGTAGCAACCATGAGTGGGGCGCACTGGCCGATGCCGACCAGGGCTTGTACGCCTGTGGGGACTGGTGCCTGTCCGGCCGCGTCGAGGGCGCATGGCTCAGTGGCCAGGAAGCGGCGCGGCGCTTGCTCGAACACCTTGAGTGATGCCGAACTATACAAAAATACTAGTTTGCATAACTTCAGCGCTGTGCTGAAATAAACCTGTACAAGTTTCGAGTCACGTACAGGTTTATTTTCGGAGGCAGCCATGCACGACCCTTCCGCCCACCGCAAGCCGCGTATCGCCATCAGCGCCTGCCTGACCGGGCACAGCGTGCGCTACAACGGCGGCCACAAGGCCTCCGACCTGTGCCGTAAACAACTGGAACAGCACTTCGACTGGCTACCTGTGTGTCCGGAAGTGGCAATCGGCCTGGGTGTTCCGCGCGACCCGATTCGCCTGGTCGGCAACCCCGAGCAACCCGAAGTGGTCGGCACCCGCGACCCCGGCAAGGACCTGACCTACCCGCTGCGCACCTATGGCGAGCAGATGGCCAACGAACTTGACGACATCTGCGGCTACATCTTCATGCAGAAGTCACCTTCTTGCGGCCTGGAACGGGTAAAGGTTTATCAGGACAATGGCCACCCGGCCGTGCATGGTGGGCGCGGCGTCTATGCCCAGGCTTTCTGCGCATTGCGCCCGGACCTGCCAGTAGAGGAAGAAGGCCGCCTGCATGACCCCGTGCTGCGCGAGAACTTCATAAGCCGCGTTTACGCCTACGCAGACTGGCAGCGCCTGCTGGCCGAGGGCCTGAACCGTGGCGCGCTGGTACGCTTTCATTCGCGCTACAAGTATTTGCTGATGGCCAATAACCCCCAGGCCTATCGCACCCTCGGCCGCCTGCTTGGCAGCATGAGCAAGGCTGATGAACCACAGAGCATCGGCCCGCGCTATTTCAGCCAGCTGATGCAAGCCCTGCGCCGCTGCGCGAGCCGCGGCACCCACAGTAACGTGCTGCAGCACCTGAGCGGTTACTTCAAGGATGCCCTGACGCAGCAGGACAAGGCCGAGTTGCAGGCAGTCATCGGCCAATACCAACAAGGCGTGGTACCACTGGTAGTGCCACTGACCTTGCTCAAACACCATTTGCGCAAGCACCCAGACCCCTACCTGCAGCAACAAGCCTACCTGCAGCCGCACCCCGAGAGCCTGGGTTTGCGCAATGCGGTCTGAGGACTTGCTGCCCATCGGCGAACTTGCCCGTCGCACCGGCGTAAACCCGGTCACCCTGCGCGCCTGGGAGCGCCGGTATGGGTTGCTCAAGCCACAGCGCACCGCCAAGGGGCATCGCCTGTACCCACTTGAGCAGGTCGAACGCGTCGAGGCGGTCCTGGCCTGGCTGCAGCGTGGCGCGTCGGTCGGCCAAGTCCGCGAGTTGCTCGACAAACCCGCCAGCACCCCACCGAAGGGGGACTGGCAAGCCAGGCAATTCCAGCTGATCGAAGCCATCGCCGGCCTTTCACAGCGCGCCCTCGACCAGCAACTTAACCAGGCCATGGCGCTGTACCCGGCAGTCACCCTGTGCGAACAACTGCTGCTGCCGCTGCTCGACATGCTCGACCAGCGCTGGCGCAATTACTTCAACGCTCGGCTGGAGCAGGTGTTTTTCCACAGCTGGCTGCGCAGCAAGCTCGGTGCCCGCGTGTACCACGACAACCAGCTGCTGCAAGGGCCCGCCGTGCTGCTGGCCGAAGACAGCGAACGCACCTTCAGCCCAGACTTATGGTTGTGCGCCTGGCTGCTCACCAGCAATGGCTTCCCGGTCGAGGTGCTCGAGCAGCCCGTCGCAGGCCCGCAATTGCTAAGCGCCGTCAACACGCTCAAACCACGCGCCTTACTCCTGCACTTGGGCCCACGCATCGACGACAAGGCGTTGCTGCGCACCCTGCAAGGCTTACCAATCCCCAAGCTGTTGGGTGGTGCCACGCTGGCGCTGCATGAAGCCCGCTTGAAGGCTTTTGAGCTACCCGACCTTTTCCTGTTCGACACCCCGCAGGCGGCATTGCGCGTGCTTCAAGCCCATGATCGACAGCCTGTAGAGATAAATGCCCCATGCACCTGACCTGGCTGCGCAGCGACCTGCGTATCGATGACAACACTGCACTCAGCGCCTCCACCGAGCGCGGCCCGACCATCGCCCTGTGGCTGGTCAGCCCCGGACAATGGCAAGCCCATGACGATGCCGCCTGCAAAGTCGACTTCTGGCTGCGTAACCTGCATGACCTGCGCCAATCACTGGAAAAGCTGAACATACCCCTGCTGATCCGCACAATCGATACCTGGGACCAGGCGCCACAGGCGGTGCTCGATGTCTGTCGCCAACATCAGGTGCAAAGCGTGCACTGGAACGAGGAGTACGGCATCAATGAGCAGCGCCGGGATGATGCCACCCGGGCACTGCTGGAAAAGTCGGCCATCCAGGCGCACAGCTACCTCGACCAGCTGTTCTTCCGTCCGGGCACCGTACTGACTCACAGTGGCGATTACTTCCAGGTGTTCAGCCAGTTCAAGAAAACCTGCCTGGAGCATCTGCACCGCAGCCTGCCGGCCCTGGCAGGGCGGGTGAAGCGCCAGGCCCCGCTGAACATCGGCAGCGACCCAATCCCGCAACACGTAGAGGGATTCGGAAAAACCACGCACGCACTGCGCGACCACTGGCCAGCCGGTGAAGCTGAGGCACAGTCCCGCCTGTCACGCTTCCTGGACGAAACCATCGACGACTACCACCACTTGCGCGACTTACCTGCCAAGCCTGGTACCAGCCAGCTTTCCCCCTACCTGGCCGCCGGCGTGATTTCGCCCCGCCAATGTTTGCACGGTGCACTGGCCGGCAACCGGGGCGAGTTCGACAGTGGCAGCACAGGCGTGCAGACCTGGATCAATGAGCTACTGTGGCGGGAGTTCTACAAGCACATCCTGAGCGGTTATCCACAGGTCTCGCGCCACCGCGCCTTCCGCGCCCAGACCGAAGCCTTGCCCTGGCGTGACGCCCCGGCAGACCTGGAGGCCTGGGAGCAGGGCCGCACCGGCTTCCCGATCATCGATGCCGCCATGCGCCAGTTGCTGCACACCGGGTGGATGCACAACCGCTTGCGCATGATCGTGGCCATGTTCCTCAGCAAGAACCTGCTGATTGACTGGCGCAAGGGCGAGCGACACTTCATGCGAAACCTGATAGACGGCGATCTGGCCGCCAACAACGGGGGTTGGCAGTGGAGTGCGTCCACCGGCACTGATGCGGTGCCCTATTTCCGTATCTTCAACCCGGTTTCGCAGTCGCAGCGCTTCGATCCTCAGGGGCATTTCATTCGCCACTGGGTACCGGAACTACAGGAGCTCGATGAAAAAGCCATCCATCAGCCCATTAAATCGACGGACCTTTTCGGTAATACTTCTTACCTAAGTCCAATCGTAGATCTCAGTAGCAGTCGCCAGCGGGCCCTGGAAGCGTTCAAAGGGCTGCCACGCCGGCAGAATTAGGGGATAACGTGTTGATTAACTCACGCAGTTTCTGGGTTACGGGCGCAAGCAACGGACTTGGCTTGGCTTTGGTGGAGCGGATGCTCGATGAAGGACATCGCGTTGCCGCGAGTGGCAAGAATAGCGACGCACTGGATGCTTTGGGGGCACGCTACGGCAGCCAATTGTTGCGGTTGCCGTGGCAGTTGCAGGAAGAACAACACGTCAGCCATGCGTGCCAACAAATTTGCCATGCCTGGTGTTCGCTGGACGGGCTGATCCTCAACACCGGCACCACCGATTACCTGCCAGACAATGCCAGTGACAGTGAGCTGATCGAAGCGATCGTCACTACCAACCAGCTGGCCGCAGAGCATTGCCTGAGCAAAGCGCTGCCGTTGCTGGAAAAGGGTCGGTCGCCGCAGGTGATGGCGCTTTTCAACCGCTATTCGGCGTTGCAGCTGTTTGCACCGACACAGGTGACTGCGGGCTGGAACAATTTGCCACAATGGATGCGTGAGCAACGCAAGGCCCTTGAGGACCAAGGGGTAGCACTGACCATTGTAGGGCCACAATCGTTGAAGGTTACGCTAACGTCGGCACAGGCGATACCGGAGGCGTGGACGCCCGGCAGTGCCGCAGAGGAGTTGCTGCGGCGTTGGCCTCAGAGAGAACCCGAACTGATCCTGGAGACGCTGGACCTCAGTAGCCTGTGGCCGCTGGCGCGTTAACACCTGAAATCAGCATTACCGTCTTCGCGGGCAAGCCCGCTCCTGCAAATTACCCAGACCTTGAGTACTGTGGTATGCCGGCAGGAGCGGGCATTGCCCGCGAAGTGGCGAATGCAGGCGAACTCAGAGCGCCATTCTGTAATGCAGGCTGTAGCTTTCTACACCATCATTGGGCTCTTTGATGCCCGCGTTGGAATAGTGAATCGCCCGCACCCCAATCTCATGCCCGCCGGCAAAGCGCAAACCAAAGCCGATGCGGTCCTCAAACTGGAAAGCCGAACCCAGCTCGTTGCTTTCCAGCTCGGTGCTGGAGAACGCCGCTACCCCTATCCCGGCTTCGATGTAAGGCTTCACCGACTCCCCGGCAAATTCATAGACGAACACGGGCGCGAAGGACAGGCTGTGATTGCTTGCGGTCTCGTCGCCATCCCAGTAGGTGTAGGCCCCATCCCAATAGCCGGTCAGCCGACCAACGCTGGTCTGCCACCAACTCGCATCCCAATTCGATTGCAGCCCTAGCCGGTAAACCATTGTCGAATCGCCGGTCTGCCCCACCGAAAACGAAACATCGGCAGCTTGTGCCGACATCGCTTGCCCCAAAACAAAGGCAGCAGCCGCTGCCAAGCCGAGCAGTTTCCTCATAAGAAACATCCTTCTTTCTGATGCTGTTGTTAGTGTCCGCCTCATCTCAGGCAAAGCGGTAGAAAGCAGAAGTGGAACGATAGTTCAGTCTTTTTTCACGTTTTTTTCACAACGCAAAGCTTTGCACATCGTCAGACTTATGCCACAGCACAGGGAGGATTTTTCTTAAGGCTTCTGGGTCAGCGCTTGTCCAGAAGCGTGCAGCGCCAGCCGGGCCTTCGGCCAATAGATCATTGGCACCCAGCAGCCGTCGCAACTGACGCGCCACGGCCGCGCCGGTGTCGATGATGGCCACGTCATCCGGGACCATGCCAGCCAGCAATGGGCGAAGGAAAGGGTAATGGGTGCAGCCGAGGATCAGCGTATCGCAACCTGCAGCCAGTAGCGGCTGCACATAACCTTGCAGCAGCTGGCGCACCGCTGGGCTTACAAGGTCACCGGCTTCGATCAGTTCGACCAGCCCCGGGCAAGGCTGGGTAATAACCTGTACGTCGTTGGCGAAGCGGTCGAGCAAGGCTGCGAATTTGGCACTCTGCAGGGTACCGGTGGTGGCCAGCACACCGACCACGCCCGAGCGGGTGGCTGCCGCTGCAGGCTTGACGGCCGGTTCCATGCCCACCAACGGCCAGGTCGGATACAACTCACGCAGGTCAGCCACTGCCGCCACCGTGGCAGTGTTGCAGGCCAACACCATTGCCTTTGCGCCTTGTTCATGGAAGAACCCGGCAATGTGCCGGCAGCGCTCGCGAATATAGTCCGGCGACTTCTCACCGTAGGGTATATGCCCGCAATCGCCCACATACAGCAACGTTTCGTTGGGCAGCAGGCGCTGGATCTCGGCCAGCACCGACAAACCGCCAACCCCCGAGTCCATGACGCCGATCGGCGCCGAGCGCTCAGCCATCGCGCTTACCACAGACCGCGCAAGCCGGGTCGCGCTTGACACGAAGCTCGCGGATACGGGTGCCGAGGGCATCGATCAACAGCAAGCGGCCGACCAACGGCTCACCGAAGCCAGCCAGCAACTTCATCGCCTCCAGCGCCTGCAGGCTACCCACCAGCCCCACCAGCGGGCCAATGACGCCAGCTTCGCTGCAGGTCAGTTCGGCTTCGCTACCATGCCCGTAAAGGCAGTGGTAGCACGGGCTGTAGTCGCGCCGCGGGTCGAACACCGACAGTTGGCCTTCCAGACGGATTGCCGCTCCGCTGACCAGCGGCTTGCCGGTGGCGACACAGGCAGCGTTGACCGCCTCGCGGGTAGAGAAATTGTCGGAGCAGTCCAATACCAGGTCGACTGCCGACACCGCAGCCGCCAGCGAGTCCTCGTCCAGTGCCTGGCGGTGAGCAACCAGACTGACTTCCGGGTTGATTGCCTGCAAGCGCTGCAAGGCCGAGTCGACCTTGCTCATGCCGACGCTGGCACTGTCGTGGATGACCTGGCGTTGCAGGTTGGTCAGGTCGACGGTGTCGAAGTCGGCCAGGTGCAGCTCACCCACGCCAGCGGCGGCCAGGTACAGGGCGACTGGCGAGCCCAGGCCACCCAGCCCGATGATCAGCGCTTTGCTCTGCTTGAGCCGCAGCTGGCCATCGATGTCGATCTGGGACAGCAGCACCTGGCGGCTGTAACGCAGCAGTTCCTGATCACTCAGCATGGCAGTCGCCCCAGGGTAATGCGTTCATGGCCGCCCAGGTCCGTGCGGCTGGCCACCTCGATAAAGCCATGTTCAGCCAGCAGAGCGCGTACCGCTGCCGCCTGATCGTAGCCATGTTCCAGCAGCAGCCAACCACCTGGCAACAAGTGCGCGGGGGCCTGGGCGGCGATCACGCGAAGGTCGTCCAGGCCATCGGCACCGGCCACCAGGGCACTGCTGGGTTCGAAGCGCACGTCGCCGGCCACCAGGTGCGGGTCTTCAGCGGCGATGTAGGGCGGGTTGCTGACAATGAGGTCGAAACGCTCCCCGGCCAGGCTGTCGAACCAGTGGCTTAGCCGTACCCGAGCGTTGGCCAGGCCTAACCGCTGGCGGTTGCGCTCGGCGAGGGCAGCAGCCTCCTCCACCCGGTCAACCGCTGTCACCTGCCAGGCCGGGCGTTCGCTGGCCAGCGCCAGAGCGATGGCCCCCGTACCCGTACCCAGGTCGAGAACCTTGGCTGGCGAAGCGGGTTGCAGTTCAAGCGCCGTCTCGACCAGCAGTTCGGTATCCGGCCGCGGGATCAGGGTATGCGGCGCAACCTCCAGGTCGATCTTCCAGAAGCCCTGCAGCCCAAGGATATAGGCCACTGGCTCGCCGCCACGGCGGCGCTGCAGGTAGCCGGCATAGGTCTCGGCATCTTCGCTGCTGACGATACGCTCGGGCCAGGTATGCAGGTAGCTGCGCGATTTACCGATGGCCGCAGCCAGCAGCAGTTCGGCATCCAGGCGCTCAGTGGGCGATTCAGGCAACTGCGCGTTGCGCAACAGGCTGGCGATGACAGTCATCAGTCCCCCAAGGCGGCCAGTTGATCGGCCTGGTATTCGGCCAGCAGCGGTTCGATCACCGCGTCTACGCCACCGCTGAGGATGTCGTCCAGCGAATACAAGGTCAGGTTGATGCGGTGATCGGTCACCCGCCCCTGTGGATAATTGTAGGTGCGGATGCGCTCGGAGCGGTCACCGGACCCCACCAGCAGCTTGCGCTCACTGGCAATGGCGTTCTGCGCGGCACTGGTCTGCATGTCGTTCAGCTTGGCCGACAGCCAGGACATGGCGCGAGCACGGTTCTTGTGCTGCGAGCGCTCCTCCTGGCATTCGACCACGATACCGGTGGGCAAGTGGGTGATACGGATCGCCGAATCGGTCTTGTTGACGTGCTGGCCGCCGGCACCGGAGGCACGGTAGGTGTCCACGCGCAAGTCGGCCGGGTTGATTTCGATGGCGGCTTGCTCGTCCGGCTCGGGGAGCACCGCCACCGTGCACGCGGAAGTGTGGACACGGCCTTGGGATTCGGTCTCGGGCACACGCTGAACCCGGTGTGCACCGGACTCGAACTTGAGCTTGCCGTAGACATTCTCGCCCTCGACGCGGGCAATGATTTCCTTGTAGCCGCCGTGCTCGCCTTCGTTCTCGGACAAGATTTCCAGGCGCCAGCCGCGCTTTTCGGCGTAGCGCGAATACATGCGGAACAGGTCACCAGAGAAGATGGCTGCCTCGTCGCCACCCGTACCGGCGCGGATTTCCAGAAACACGTTGCGACCGTCGTTGGGGTCTTTGGGCAGCAGCATGCGCTGCAGCTGCGCCTCCAGCGTCAGCAGTTGCTCCTTGGCTTCACGCACCTCTTCCACGGCCATTTCACGCAGGTCCGGGTCACTGTCCTTGAGCAGCGCCTGGGCACCTTCGAGGTCGTCCTGGACTTTGCGCCACTCTTTATAAGCAGCGTAGACCGGCTCTACCTCGGCATACTCGCGGGAGTAGGCGCGAAAACGCGTCTGGTCGGAAATAACCTCGGCGTCACCGAGCAGGGCGGTGAGTTCTTCGAAACGGTCCTGGAGGATTTCCAGTTTGTTCAGCAGCGACGCTTTCATTGCGGGGATTTGTCCGTGGAGCCCTCATTGAGGGCAAAGAGTTCCTGGGCCATGGCCAGCGCATCAAGGCGGCCCTCGGCCGAGAGCTTTTTCAGCTGCACGCTGGGCGCATGCAGGAGTTTGTTGGTCAGGCCCCGGGCCAGCTGGGCCAGCACGTCTTCGGGGTTGCCGCCATTGGCCAGCAGGCGCAGGGCCTTTTGCAGTTCTTCGTCGCGAAGGCGCTCACTTTGCTGGCGATAGGCCCTGAGCACGTCCACTGCAGCCAGTTCGCGCAGGCGCAGCATGAAGTCTTCGGCGCCCACGGACACCAGCTCTTCGGCCGCCTGAGCCGCACCCTGGCGGCTCTTGAGGTTTTCTGCCACTACATCGTGCAGGTCGTCGACGGTGTACAGGTAGACATCGTCCAGCTCGCCTACTTCGGTTTCGATATCGCGAGGTACCGCGATGTCGACCATGAAGATCGGCTTGTGTCGGCGCTGTTTCAGTGCGCTCTCGACCGCGCCCTTGCCCAGGATCGGCAACTGGCTGGCGGTGGAACTGATCACGATGTCACTGTTGGCCAGTTCCTGGGGGATGTCTGCCAGCAGCACGGCATGCGCACCGAACTGCTCGGCCAGGATGCTGGCGCGCTCCAGGGTGCGGTTGGCCACCACGATACGGCGTACGCCCTGCTCGTGCAGGTGGCGGGCGACCAGGGTGATGGTTTCGCCGGCACCGATCAGCAGGGCCTGGCTGCGGCCCAGGTCGGCGAAAATCTGCTTGGCCAGGCTGACCGCGGCGAACGCAACCGAAACCGGGTTTTCACCGATGGCCGTATCGGTACGCACCTGCTTGGCGGCGCTGAAGGTGGCCTGGAACAGGCGCCCAAGCAACGGCCCGACAGTACCGGCTTCGCGGGCCACGGCGTAGGCGGACTTCATCTGGCCCAGAATCTGAGGCTCGCCGAGAACCAGCGAGTCCAGGCCCGAGGCCACGCGCATCATGTGCTTCACGGCTTCGTGCTCTTCATGCACGTAGGCGCTGGCGCGCAGCTCGTCGAGGCTGAGGCGGTGATAGTCGGCCAGCCACTGCAGCACGGCGTCGGCGGACAGGTGGTCCTGCTCTATATAGAGCTCACTGCGGTTGCAGGTCGACAGGATCGCCGCCTCGCGGCTGGACGTCAGTCTGCAGAGCTGCTGCAGGGCGTCTACCAGCTGCTCTGGGGTAAACGCCACGCGCTCGCGTACGTCTACCGAGGCAGTCTTATGGTTGATACCAAGTGCAAGAAAGGCCATGCAAGGTCGCTGGTTGTGACGGGAAGCCGATAATTGTCCTCTTTCGCAGGTTTCAGGACAACCACCGTTCGCTATTGTGCTGATAGTCCTGCGGCTATCGCCGCTCGCGGGCCAGCATCAACGTTGATTTCAGGTTTCACTCCCGCTTTTGATCTGCTTCTGATCTTCGCGACTTCAGGAGGCCGAACGCAGTCCTTGCCAGTTAAAGACTGTTACCTATGTGCGTGAACTGATTTGTAACCCATGTGGGTGAGCCATACAGGCGAAAAGGTGAGTCAGCGTCGCCATCGCAAATGGACGGTTCGCCGAGTCAAAACAGACGAGTTTGCTTCTTGCTTCTTGGATGTGAGCATCCACATTAAATAGGTATTCATTCGCGAAGGTGGCGCGTAGTCACCTTTCCGCCCTTCCGGCGGGTTACTTTGGTCGTGGCCAAAGTAACCAAAGCCGTCGGCTCCCATCATCCGGCCCCTACGCTACGCTCCGGGGTC